>NZ_JBHYKM010000023.1:60634-75123 GCF_042741435.1 Streptomyces sp. NPDC058955
CTCCCTCTCAGCCCCCCCCCCACCACCCCAAAATCCCCCACCCCCCCCCCGCCGTGCCCCCCCCCCCCCCCGGGGGCGGCCCCCCGGGCCCCCCCGCTTTGGCGTCCCTGTAGCAACTGACGAAACCAGGAGCCCGAAGATGTTCGAGGCCGTCGAGGAACTGGTCGGCGAGCACGCCGACCTCGAGAAGAAGCTCGCCGACCCGTCGGTCCACGCCGACCAGGCCAACGCGCGCAAGCTGAACAAGCGCTACGCCGAGCTGACCCCGATCGTCGGCACGTACCGCTCCTGGAAGCAGACCGGGGACGACATCGAGACCGCGCGCGAGTTCGCGCACGACGACCCCGACTTCGCCGCCGAGGTCAAGGAGCTGGAGAAGCAGCGCGAGGAGCTCACCGAGAAGCTCCGCCTCCTGCTGATCCCGCGCGACCCCAGCGACGACAAGGACGTCATCCTGGAGATCAAGGCCGGCGCCGGCGGCGACGAGTCCGCCCTCTTCGCCGGAGACCTGCTCCGGATGTACCTCCGCTACGCCGAGCGCGTCGGCTGGAAGACCGAGATCATCGACGCCACCGAGTCCGAGCTCGGCGGCTACAAGGACGTCCAGGTCGCGGTGAAGACCAAGGGCGGCAACGGTGCCACCGAGCCCGGCCAGGGCGTCTGGGCCCGCCTCAAGTACGAGGGCGGCGTCCACCGCGTGCAGCGCGTGCCCGCCACCGAGTCCCAGGGCCGCATCCACACCTCCGCCGCCGGCGTGCTCGTCACGCCCGAGGCCGAGGAGGTCGACGTCGAGATCCACGCCAACGACCTGCGCATCGACGTCTACCGCTCCTCCGGCCCCGGCGGCCAGTCGGTCAACACCACCGACTCCGCGGTCCGCATCACCCACCTGCCGACCGGCATCGTCGCCTCCTGCCAGAACGAGAAGAGCCAGCTCCAGAACAAGGAGCAGGCCATGCGCATCCTGCGCTCCCGGCTCCTCGCCGCCGCCCAGGAGAAGGCCGAGGCCGAGGCCGCCGACGCCCGCCGCAGCCAGGTCCGCACGGTCGACCGCTCCGAGAAGATCCGCACGTACAACTTCCCGGAGAACCGCATCTCCGACCACCGCGTCGGCTTCAAGGCGTACAACCTCGACCAGGTCCTCGACGGCGAGCTCGACGCCGTCATCCAGGCGTGCGTCGACGCCGACTCGGCGGCGAAGCTCGCCGCGACCTGAGCAAGGCCGTTCCCCAGCCCCACCCCGCACCACGGAGGACCGCGTGAACCTGCTGCTCGCCGAGGTGGCCCAGGCCACCCAGCGGCTGGCCGACGCCGGCGTTCCCTCACCGCGTTTCGACGCCGAGGAGCTCGCCGCGTTCGTGCACGGCGTCAAGCGGGGGGAGCTGCACAACGTCAAGGACGCCGACTTCGACGCCCGCTACTGGGAGGCCATCGCCCGCCGCGAGGCGCGCGAACCGCTCCAGCACATCACCGGCCGGGCGTTCTTCCGCTACCTGGAGCTCCAGGTCGGCCCCGGCGTCTTCGTGCCCCGCCCGGAGACCGAGTCCGTGGTCGGCTGGGCCATAGACGCCGTGCGCGCCATGGACGTCGTCGAGCCGCTCATCGTCGACCTCTGCACCGGCTCCGGCGCCATCGCCCTCGCCATGGCCCAGGAGGTGCCGCGCTCCCGCGTCCACGCCGTCGAGCTCTCCGACGACGCGCTCGTCTGGACCCGGAAGAACGCCGAGGGCTCCCGCGTCACCGTCCACCAGGGCGACGCGCTCACCGCGCTCCCGGAGCTGAACGGCCAGGTCGACCTGGTCATCTCCAACCCGCCGTACATCCCGCTCACCGAGTGGGAGTACGTCGCCCCCGAGGCCCGCGACCACGACCCCGAGATGGCCCTCTTCTCCGGCGAGGACGGCCTCGACACCATCCGCGGCATCGAGCGCACCGCGCACCGGCTGCTCCGCCCCGGCGGCCTCGTCGTCATCGAGCACGCCGACACCCAGGGCGGCCAGGTGCCGTGGATCTTCAACGAGGAGGCCGGCTGGGCGGACGCCGCCGACCACCCCGACCTCAACAACCGGCCGCGCTTCGCGACCGCCCGCAAGGCGATGCCATGAGCCGGCACCGCACCACCACGACTGAGGAGGAGCGCGACTGATGGCACGCCGATACGACTGCAACGAGGCGACCGACCGCGCGACCGGCCTGCGCGAAGCCGCGTCGGCCGTGCGCCGCGGCGAGCTCGTCGTGCTCCCCACCGACACCGTGTACGGACTCGGCGCGGACGCCTTCTCCGGCGAGGCCGTCGCGGACCTGCTCACCGCCAAGGGCCGGGGCCGCACCATGCCCACGCCCGTCCTCATCGGCTCCCCGAACACCCTGCACGGCCTGGTCACCGACTTCTCCGAGCAGGCGTGGGAGCTCGTCGACGCCTTCTGGCCCGGCCCGCTCACCCTCGTCGCCCGCCACCAGCCGTCCCTCATGTGGGACCTCGGCGACACCCGCGGCACCGTCGCCATCCGCATGCCGCTGCACCCGGTCGCCATCGAGCTGCTCACCGAGGTCGGCCCGATGGCCGTCTCCTCGGCCAACGTCACCGGGCACCCCGCGCCGGAGGACTGCGACGCGGCCCAGCAGATGCTCGGCGACGCGGTCTCCGTCTACCTCGACGGCGGTCCGACGCCCGGCATCGTCCCCTCCTCCATCGTCGACGTCACGGGCAAGGTCCCGGTGCTGCTGCGCGAGGGCGCGCTGTCACCGGAGGAGCTCCGCAAGGTCGTACCCGACCTCGAGGTGGCCAGTTGACCGCCCCTGAGGGGCGTGGCATAGCGGGGTACGAGCAGCACGTCGGCACCTTCCGCATCCTCCACGTCAGCACCGGCAACGTCTGCCGCTCGCCCATCACCGAGCGGCTGACCCGCCACGCCCTGCTCCAGCGGCTCGGCGACGGGCTCGGCCGGGGCCTCATCGTGGAGAGCGCCGGCACCTGGGGCCACGAGGGCGCCCCCATGGAGACCAACGCGGAGCTGGTCCTCGCCGACTTCGGCGCCGACCACAGCGGCTTCGTCGGGCGCGAACTCCTCGACGAGCACGTCATCCGCGCCGACCTCGTCCTCACCGCGACCCGCGACCACCGCGCGCAGGTCATCTCGATGGGCCACTCGGCCGGCCTGCGCACCTTCACCCTGAAGGAGTTCACCCGGCTGGTCCGCGCCATCGACCCCGCCACCCTCCCGGACCCGCGCGACGGCGTGGTCGAACGCGCACGCGCCCTGGTCCGCGCGGCCGCCGCTCTACGCGGGTGGCTCCTGGCCCCGTCCGCCGAAGCGGACGAGGTCAACGACCCCTACGGCGCCCCCATCACCGTCTTCCGCTCCATCGGCGACGAGATCCAGGAGGCCCTGGACCCCGTCGTCACCGCCCTGACGGGCGTCCCGACCCGGCGCTGACGTCGGCGCGGTGAGGCGCGCGTCGGTGGGACCGGTTCCGGGGGCGGGCGGGGGAGGCCGCGCCTACATTGGTGCTACGTCCCTCCAGGCACGGAGTCAGCCATGTCCGTCAGCGCGCCATCAGAAGAGGTCCTCGACGTCCTGCGGCGGCAGGACCCGGAGATCGCCGACGTGCTGCTCGGGGAGGCGCGGCGGCAGGCCGAGACGCTGCAGCTGATCGCGGCGGAGAACTTCACCTCGCCGGCGGTGCTCGCGACGCTGGGGTCGGCGCTCGCGAACAAGTACGCCGAGGGGTATCCCGGCGCCCGGCACCACGGCGGCTGCGAGTATGCCGACGCCGCCGAGCGGATCGCCGTGGAACGGGCCACCGCGCTCTTCGGAGCGGATCACGCGAACCTCCAGTCCCACTCCGGCTCCTCGGCCGTCCTGGCGGCGTACGCGGCCCTTCTCAGGCCCGGTGACACGGTCCTCGCCATGGGCCTGGACCAGGGCGGGCACCTCACCCACGGTTCGCCGGCGAACTTCTCCGGCCGCTGGTTCGACTTCGTCCCGTACGGCGTCGACCCCGAGACCGGGCTCATCGACTACGAGCAGCTCGCCGCGCTCGCCCGCCACCACCGGCCGAAGGCGATCGTCTGCGGCTCGATCTCGTACCCCCGCCACCCCGACTACGCGCTCTTCCGGGCCGTCGCCGACGAGGTCGGCGCCTATCTGATCGCCGACGCCGCCCACCCCATCGGGCTGGTCGCCGGGGGAGCGGCGCCGAACCCGGTCCCGTACGCCGACGTCGTCTGCGCCACCACTCACAAGGTGCTGCGCGGCCCGCGCGGCGGGATGCTGCTGTGCACGGCGGAGCTGGCCGAGCGGGTGGACCGGGCGGTCTTCCCGTTCACCCAGGGCGGCGCCCAGATGCACACCATCGCTGCGAAGGCGGTGGCCCTGGGGGAGGCGTCCACTCCGGCGTTCACCGCGTACGCCCATCGGGTGGTCGACCACGCGCGCGTGCTGGCGGCCGCGCTCTCCGCCGAGGGCTTCGCGCTGACCACCGGCGGCACCGACACCCACCTCATCACCGCCGACCCCTCCCCGCTCGGCGTCGACGGCCGCACCGCCCGGGCCCGGCTCTCCGCGGCCGGCGTGGTCCTGGACACCTGCGCCCTTCCGTACGGCGACGGGCGCGGGATCCGGCTCGGCACCGCCGCGGTCACCACCCAGGGGATGGGCGCCCCGGAGATGGCCAGGATCGCCGCCCTGTTCACCGCGGCGCTGCGCGATGAACCGGAGGAGACGGCTCGGGTACGGGCCGAGGTACGGGAGCTGACCAGGAGTTTTCCCCCGTATGGACGGTGAGCCGGGGACGGCCGCAACCGTTCCGCGGCCCCCGATGTCTCCAACCACATGGACGGCACGGCTAGGGTGTGGGGCTGAGATGGCCAGCGATTCCTGTGGGGACAGCCCGTGCGTGATTACCTGCTGACGCTCTGTGTCACGGCCGCGGTGACCTATCTGCTGACCGGTCCGGTGCGGAAGTTCGCCATCGCGACCGGCGCGATGCCGGAGATCCGCGCGCGTGACGTACACCGAGAACCGACTCCGCGGCTCGGTGGCATCGCCATGTTCTTCGGGCTCTGCGCGGGCCTGCTCGTCGCGGACCACCTCCAGAACCTCAACAGCGTCTTCGACCAGTCGAACGAGCCGCGGGCGCTGCTCTCCGGCGCCGCGCTGATCTGGCTGATCGGTGTCCTGGACGACAAGTTCGAGCTGGACGCGCTGATCAAGCTGGGCGCCCAGATGATCTCGGCCGGCGTCATGGTGGCGCAGGGCCTGACGATCCTGTGGCTGCCGATCCCCGGCGTCGGGACGGTCGCGCTGACCCAGTGGCAGGGCACGCTCCTGACGGTCGCCCTGGTGGTCCTCACGATCAACGCGGTGAACTTCGTGGACGGCCTCGACGGCCTCGCCGCCGGCATGGTCTGCATCGCCACCGGCGCCTTCTTCCTGTACGCGTACCGGCTCTGGTACGGCTACACGATCGAGGCGGCGGCCCCCGCGACCCTCTTCGCCGCGATCCTCATGGGCATGTGCCTGGGCTTCCTGCCGCACAACATGCACCCGGCGCGGATCTTCATGGGCGACTCCGGCTCGATGCTGATCGGCCTGATCCTGGCGGCGTCCGCCATCTCGATCACCGGCCAGGTGGACCCCGACACCCTGAAGATCTTCGAGGGCTCGACCCGGGAGGCGACCCACGCGGCCCTGCCGGTCTTCATCCCGCTGATCCTGCCGCTGACCATCATCGCGATCCCGATGACCGACCTGGTCCTGGCGATCGTGCGGCGCACCTGGAAGGGTCAGTCGCCCTTCGCCGCCGACCGCGGCCACCTGCACCACCGGCTCCTGGAGATCGGCCACTCGCACAGCCGGGCGGTGCTGATCATGTACTTCTGGTCGGCGCTGATCGCCTTCGGCACGCTCGCGTACTCGGTGCACTCGACGTCGATGTGGATCGTGCTGGTCATCACCGTGCTGAGCGCCATCGGTCTGGTGCTGCTCCTGCTGCCGCGCTTCTCGCCGCGGGCGCCCCGCTGGGCGGAGGCCGTCGTCCCGCCGCGGTACCGGCGCCGCAAGCCGGCCCCCGAGCCGGAGCCGGAGCACGAGGCGGCGGCGGACGAGCGGGTTCCGGTGCCGGCCGGGCTGCACGGCTCGACGGCCATCGGTCACCGCTCGCGCTTCTCCGACCGGCGGAAGGCCGGAACGCCGAGTTGACGCGGCGTCAAGGACGCTGGACCGAAAGCCGCAGTGGCGCCCAATACCAGACAAGCCACCTCGCTGTCGCGCACAACCGCGCGATGTAGCCCTCATGTGTGACAGTTGGCACACCCATGAGTAAAGACCTATTCAAATAGTTTGTGATACGGTTCACGAGACCCGGCGACAGTGCCGAAAGACCGTAGTGCGACGGTCTGTTGGCCCCGAGACCCACCTCGGACCGGGCATACGCTCGTCCCTGACGACACCATCGCCCCCTCCAGCAAGCGGAGACACCGCCATGCCTTCCACCGACGCACGCCTTCTTCTCTCGGCCGTCGTACCCACTGCCGCCGTCGGCGCCATCGCCACGGTCGTCAGCGGGATCGTCGCCGGCGGGAAGGGGGCGATCGGCGCCGTGCTCGGCACCCTGGTCGTGCTCCTCTTCATGGGCATCGGGATGCTGGTGCTCCAGCGGACGGCAAAGAAACTTCCGCAGCTGTTCCAGGCCATGGGGCTCTTGCTCTACACGACCCAGCTGCTGGTTCTCTTCGTCTTCCTGGCCTTGCTGAAGGGCACCACGGTGTTCGACTTCAAGGCCTTCGCCTTCACGCTGCTCGCGGCGACCGTGGTGTGGGTCGCGGCCCAGGCCCGTGCCTACATGAAGGCCAAGATCGCGTACGTCGAGCCCGAGAAAACGGGTTCGAAGCCGTGAGGGGTAGGGCCGGTATAAAGACGCGTTCTGCTTCCTGCTATCGTCCGGTGCCAACTGCGGCACTGCGGGCGCGGGCATCCGAAGAGGCGCCTGTCCCAGCGCGAGGCTCGATGCCGAACCGCCGCCCCCTTATCCGTAAGACCAGTCCAGTGCCGACCCGCGGCTGCGCGCCGCGCCGACACAACGAGGTTGCCGTACCTATGCGCCACGCTGAAGGAGCCCGCGGTGAGTGCTGACCAGACGCTTGCCTTCGACCCGGATTGCCACATCTTCACCGGATGTGGCTTCCCGGCTCCGGGCCTGCACACGTTCATCTACGAGCCGATCGCGACGTGGGGCAGCTTCGAGCTGACCAAGCCCATGCTGCTCGCGGTCCTGAGCTCGGTCGTGGTGGTCGGTTTCTTCTGGGCGGCCTTCCGCAAGCCGAAGCTGGTCCCCGGCAAGATGCAGATGGTCGGCGAGGCCGGTTACGACTTCGTGCGCCGCGGCATCGTCTACGAGATCATCGGCAAGAAGGACGGCGAGAAGTACGTCCCCTTCATGGTCTCGATGTTCTTCCTCGTCTGGATGATGAACCTCTGGTCGATCATCCCGCTCGCCCAGTTCCCGGTCACCTCGCTGATCGCCTTCCCGGCGGCCCTCGCGCTGATCGTGTACGTCGTCTGGGTCTCGCTGACCTTCAAGAAGCACGGCTTCGTCGGCGCCTGGAAGAACATCACCGGTTACGACAAGTCGCTCGGCGCGATCCTCCCGCTGGTCGTCGTCCTCGAGTTCTTCTCGAACCTGATCATCCGCCCCTTCACGCACGCGGTCCGACTGTTCGCGAACATGTTCGCCGGTCACCTGCTCATCGTGATGTTCTCGCTGGCCTCCTGGTACCTGCTCAACGGCATCGGCGTCGTCTACGCCGCCACGTCCTTCGTGATGGTCATCGTGATGACCGCCTTCGAGCTCTTCATCCAGGCCGTCCAGGCGTACGTCTTCGTCCTCCTGGCCTGCAGCTACATCCAGGGCGCGCTCTCCGAGCACCACTGAGCCCCCTGCCACGGACCAGCTCCACCACCCACCCCGCAGTCTCCGGTGGCCAACCCCCACCGGGTCCTTGAAAGAGAAGGAAGAACCGGCATGTCCGCTCTCCAGACCCTTGCTGCTGTCGAAGGCAACGTCGCCGCCATCGGTTACGGCCTCGCCGCGATCGGCCCCGGCGTCGGCGTCGGCATCATCTTCGGTAACGGCACCCAGGCCCTCGCCCGCCAGCCCGAGGCGGCCGGCCTGATCCGCACCAACCAGATCATGGGTTTCGCCTTCTGTGAGGCGCTCGCCCTCATCGGCATCGTCATGGGCTTCGTCTACTAAGCCTGCTTCTCGACGACAGCCACATTTTCACGGAAGGCACTGATGTGAACGCTCTGCTTCTTGCGGCCGAGGGGGAGCCCCAGCCCCCCCTCATCCCGCATCTTGACGAGCTCGTCATCGGCCTGATCGCCTTCGTCATCGTCTTCGGCTTCCTCGCCAAGAAGCTCCTCCCGAACATCAACAAGGTTCTGGTCGAGCGCCGCGAGGCCATCGAGGGTGGCATCGAGAAGGCCGAGTCGGCCCAGATCGAGGCTCAGAGTGTGCTGGAGCAGTACAAGGCACAGCTTGCCGAGGCCCGCCACGAGGCCGCGCGTCTCCGCCAGGAGGCGACGGAGCAGGGCACCGCGATCATCCAGGAGATGAAGGCGGAGGGCCAGCGCCAGCGCGAGGAGATCATCGCCGCCGGTCACACGCAGATCGAGGCCGACCGCAAGGCCGCGGCCGCCTCGCTGCGCCAGGACGTCGGCAAGCTCGCCACCGACCTGGCCGGCAAGCTGGTCGGCGAGTCCCTCGAGGACGCCGCCCGCCAGAGCCGCACGATCGACCGCTTCCTCGACGAGCTCGAGGAGAAGGCTGAGGCCGTCCGATGAACGGAGCGAGCCGTGAGGCACTGGCCGCCGCCCGCGAGTCCCTCGACGCGCTGACCGACAACACCTCGGTCGACGCGGCGAAGCTGGCGGACGAGCTGGCCGCAGTCACCGTCCTGCTCGACCGCGAGGTGTCGCTGCGCCGGGTCCTGACCGACCCCGCGCAGTCGGGTGAGGCCAAGGCCGAGCTCGCGCAGCGACTCCTGAACGGTCAGGTGGGCGGGGAGACCGTCGATCTGGTCTCCGGCATGGTCCGGTCCCGCTGGTCGCGCTCGCGCGACCTGGTCGACTCGGTCGAGGAGCTGGCGAACACCGCCGACCTCACCGCGGCCCAGAAGGCGGGAACGCTCGACGACGTCGAGGACGAGCTGTTCCGGTTCGGCCGGATCGTGTCCTCCAGCACCGAGCTCCGCTCGGCGCTGACGGACAAGACCGCCAAGACCGCCGCCAAGGGCGAGCTGCTCCGCAGCCTGCTCGGCGGGAAGGCCCACACGACCACCGAGCGTCTGGTCGTCCGTCTGGTGACCCAGCCCCGGGGACGTAGCCTGGAAGCGGGACTCGAGTCCCTGTCCAAGCTCGCCGCGGCGCGCCGGGACCGGATGGTCGCCGTCGTCACCTCGGCGGTCCCGCTGACCGATCAGCAGAAGCAGCGCCTCGGAGGCGTCCTCGCGAAGCTGTACGGCCGCGAGATGCACCTGAACCTGGACGTGGACCCCGCGGTCCTCGGCGGGATCTCGGTGCGAGTCGGTGACGAGGTCATCGACGGCACGGTCTCCGAGCGCCTCGGCGAGGCGAAGCGGCGGCTGGCCGGCTGACGGCAGCAGCCGCCGGCAACACAACACGCATCACAGCGGCCCGGTTGGGCCGTGCAGAGATTGCAGAAGATTCCTGGGGGTCGGCCCCCAGACCCCTTAAGAAACTTCGGGCCCAACAAGGAGAGCAGGGAACCCAGATGGCGGAGCTCACGATCCGGCCGGAGGAGATCCGGGACGCACTGGAGACCTTCGTCCAGTCGTACCAGCCGGACGCGGCCTCGCGCGAGGAGGTCGGCACGGTCAGCCTGGCCGGCGACGGCATCGCGAAGGTCGAGGGTCTTCCCTCGGCCATGGCGAACGAGCTGCTGAAGTTCGAGGACGGCACCCTCGGCCTCGCGCTGAACCTCGAAGAGCGCGAGATCGGCGCGATCGTCCTCGGCGAGTTCAGCGGCATCGAGGAGGGGCAGTCGGTGCAGCGCACCGGCGAGGTCCTCTCCGTCGGCGTCGGTGAGGGATACCTGGGTCGCGTCGTCGACCCGCTCGGCAACCCGATCGACGGTCTCGGCGAGATCGCGACCGAGGGCCGCCGCGCCCTCGAGCTGCAGGCCCCGGGCGTCATGGCCCGTAAGTCGGTCCACGAGCCCATGGAGACCGGCTACAAGGCCGTCGACGCCATGACTCCGGTCGGCCGCGGCCAGCGTCAGCTGATCATCGGCGACCGCCAGACGGGCAAGACCGCCCTGGCCGTCGACACGATCATCAACCAGCGCGACAACTGGCGCTCGGGCGACGTGAACAAGCAGGTCCGCTGCATCTACGTCGCCATCGGCCAGAAGGGCTCCACCATCGCGTCCGTGCGCGGCGCCCTGGAGGAGGCCGGCGCGCTCGAGTACACGACGATCGTCGCCGCCCCGGCGTCCGACCCGGCCGGCTTCAAGTACCTCGCCCCGTACACCGGCTCGGCCATCGGTCAGCACTGGATGTACGAGGGCAAGCACGTCCTCATCGTCTTCGACGACCTGTCGAAGCAGGCCGACGCCTACCGCGCCGTGTCGCTGCTGCTGCGCCGCCCGCCGGGCCGTGAGGCGTACCCGGGTGACGTCTTCTACCTGCACTCCCGCCTCCTGGAGCGTTGCGCCAAGCTCTCGGACGACCTGGGTGCCGGCTCGATGACCGGTCTGCCGATCGTCGAGACCAAGGCCAACGACGTCTCGGCGTTCATCCCGACCAACGTCATCTCCATCACCGACGGCCAGTGCTTCCTGGAGTCCGACCTGTTCAACGCCGGCCAGCGCCCGGCCCTGAACGTCGGTATCTCGGTCTCCCGTGTCGGTGGCTCCGCCCAGCACCCGGCCATGAAGCAGATCGCCGGTCGCCTCCGCGTGGACCTCGCCCAGTTCCGTGAGCTGGAGGCGTTCGCCGCCTTCGGTTCCGACCTGGACGCGGCCTCGAAGGCGCAGCTGGAGCGCGGTCAGCGGATGGTCGAGCTGCTCAAGCAGGCTCAGTACCAGCCGATGCCGACCGAGAACCAGGTCGTCTCCGTCTGGGCCGGCACCACCGGCAAGATGGACGACGTCCCGGTCGCCGACATCCGCCGCTTCGAGGCCGAGCTCCTGGCGTACCTCCGCCAGAACCACTCCGGTCTCATGACCTCCATCCGTGAGGGCAAGAAGATGTCGGACGACACCCTGACGGCCGTGGCCGACGCCATCGCGGAGTTCAAGAAGCAGTTCGAGACCTCTGACGGCAAGCTGCTCGGCGAGGACGCTGCCGCTCCCGCCGCCGTCAACGTCTCGAAGTGACGACGGAAGGGACCTGACTCATGGGAGCGCAGCTCCGGGTCTACAAGCGTCGCATCAAATCCGTCACCGCGACGAAGAAGATCACCAAGGCGATGGAGATGATCGCCGCCTCGCGCGTGGTCAAGGCTCAGCGCAAGGTGCAGTCCTCGACCCCGTACGCCACCGAGCTCACCCGCGCGGTGACCGCGGTGGCCACGGGTGCCAACGACAAGCACCCGCTGACCACCGAGGCCGAGAACCCGACCCGCGCCGCGGTTCTGCTCCTGTCGAGCGACCGCGGCCTGGCCGGCGCCTTCAACTCCAACGCCATCAAGGCGGCGGAGCAGCTCATCAAGCGGCTGGAGGGCGAGGGCAAGGCGGTCGACATCTACGTCGTCGGCCGTCGTGGCATCGCGCACTTCAACTTCCGTGAGCGCAAGCTGGCCGACACGTGGGCGGGCTTCACGGACGAGCCGACGTACGCGGACGCCAAGCGGATCGGCGAGCCGCTGATCGAGGCGATCGAGAAGGCGACGGCCGAGGGTGGTGTGGACGAGCTCCACATCGTCTACACCGAGTTCGTCTCGATGATGACGCAGACGGCGGTCGAGGCCCGGCTGCTGCCCCTCAGCCTCGACGAGGTGGCGAAGGAGGCCGGCGAGACGGACACGCTCCGTCCGCTGTACGACTTCGAGCCGTCGGCGGAGGACGTCCTGGACGCCCTCCTGCCGCGCTACGTCGAGAGCCGCATCTACAACGCGCTGCTCCAGTCGTCGGCGTCGAAGCACGCCGCGACGCGGCGCGCGATGAAGTCGGCGACCGACAACGCGGGCGAGCTGATCACCAGCCTGACCCGACTTGCCAACGCGGCCCGACAGGCCGAAATCACCCAGGAAATCAGCGAGATCGTCGGTGGCTCCGCAGCCCTGGCCGACGCGACCGCGGGGAGTGACAAGTAATGACGACCTCTGTTGAGACCGCCGCTGCCACGGGCCGCGTCGCCCGGGTCATCGGCCCGGTCGTCGACGTGGAGTTCCCCGTCGACGCGATGCCGGAGATCTACAACGCGCTGAACGTCGAGGTTCCGGACTCGGCCGGCGAGGGCACCAAGACGCTGACCCTCGAGGTCGCGCAGCACCTCGGTGACGGCATGGTCCGCACCATCTCGATGCAGCCCACCGACGGTCTGGTCCGCCAGGCCCCCGTGGTCGACACCGGCGACGGCATCACGGTGCCCGTCGGCGACGTCACCAAGGGCCGCGTGTTCAACACGCTCGGTCAGATCCTGAACGAGCCCGAGGCCGAGTCCGAGGTCGGCGAGCGCTGGTCCATCCACCGCAAGGCCCCGGCGTTCGACCAGCTCGAGTCGAAGACCGAGATGTTCGAGACCGGCCTGAAGGTCGTCGACCTTCTCACCCCGTACGTCAAGGGTGGAAAGATCGGTCTGTTCGGTGGCGCCGGCGTCGGCAAGACCGTTCTGATCCAGGAAATGATCATGCGTGTGGCGAAGCTGCACGAGGGTGTTTCCGTGTTCGCCGGTGTCGGTGAGCGTACGCGTGAGGGCAACGACCTCATCGCGGAGATGGAGGACTCGGGCGTCCTCGACAAGACCGCCCTCGTCTTCGGCCAGATGGACGAGCCCCCGGGCACCCGTCTCCGTGTGGCCCTCGCCGGTCTGACCATGGCGGAGTACTTCCGCGATGTGCAGAAGCAGGACGTGCTGTTCTTCATCGACAACATCTTCCGCTTCACCCAGGCCGGTTCCGAGGTGTCGACCCTGCTCGGCCGCATGCCCTCCGCGGTGGGCTACCAGCCGAACCTGGCCGACGAGATGGGTCTCCTCCAGGAGCGCATCACCTCGACCCGTGGTCACTCGATCACCTCGATGCAGGCGATCTACGTCCCCGCCGACGACCTCACCGACCCGGCGCCGGCGACCACCTTCGCCCACCTCGACGCGACGACGGTTCTCTCCCGTCCGATCTCCGAGAAGGGCATCTACCCGGCCGTGGACCCGCTGGACTCCACGTCCCGGATCCTGGACCCGCGCTACATCGCGCAGGACCACTACGACGCCGCCATGCGCGTCAAGGGCATCCTGCAGAAGTACAAGGACCTCCAGGACATCATCGCGATCCTCGGTATCGACGAGCTCAGCGAGGAGGACAAGCTCGTCGTGCACCGTGCGCGTCGTGTCGAGCGCTTCCTGTCGCAGAACACCCACGCCGCCAAGCAGTTCACCGGTGTGGACGGTTCGGACGTCCCGCTCGACGAGTCGATCGCCGCGTTCAACGCGATCTGCGACGGCGAGTTCGACCACTTCCCGGAGCAGGCCTTCTTCATGTGTGGTGGTCTCGAGGACCTCAAGAAGAACGCCAAGGAGCTCGGCGTCTCCTGAGCCCCGTGCTCACCCGGAGGGGGCGGGAGCAGTTCCCGCCTCCTCCACACGCCCCCTAGCTGCATCCCCCGGGATTCACCCCCCGGGGGCGGGCTCCGGCACTTCGGTGCCGGGCGCCCTACTAGACTTTGACCCAACACCCGGCCGGCCCGCCGGGTGGTGAACCGAGGAGCCCACCCTTGGCTGCTGAGCTGCATGTCGAGCTGGTCGCCGCGGACCGGAGTGTCTGGTCCGGCGAGGCCACCCTGGTCATCGCGCGTACCACCTCCGGCGACATCGGCGTCATGCCCGGTCACCAGCCGCTGCTCGGTGTGCTGGAGTCGGGCCCGGTGACCATCCGCACGAGCGAGGGCGCCACCGTCGTGGCCGCCGTCCACGGCGGTTTCATCTCCTTCGCGGACGACAAGCTGTCGCTGCTGGCGGAGATCGCCGAGCTGGCGGACGAGATCGACGCCCAGCGCGCCGAGCGCGCGCTGGAGCGTGCCAAGTCGGACGAGGACGCCGCCGCCGAGCGGCGCGCCGAGGTCCGGCTGCGCGCGGTAGCGGTCCGCTAGCGGACCCGCGACCGAAGAGTAGTGCCCTCAGCCGCGGGGGGGGGGGGGTGGGGGAGGGCCGGGCGCCCGGGGGGGGGGTGGGGGGTGGGGTGTTTTTTTGGTGTGGGGGGGGGGGGGGGGCGCGGGGCGGCGCGGGGGGGGGGGTGTATTTTTTATGA
>NZ_JBHYKM010000023.1:75133-75897 GCF_042741435.1 Streptomyces sp. NPDC058955
CTCTCTGCGCCACCACCCGGGCCCCGGCTTTCTTTGTACAACCCGTCCCCGCGGCTGAGGCGATGCAGATGCAGGTTGTATTCGGTGAGGCCGGCGGCGCCGGTCACGGGACGCAGCGAGGAGGTCGGTGAAGATGTTCCTCGCGCTGCTCGTGTGCGGCCTGGTCGTCGCACTGGTGGTGATCGGGCTCTTCGTCTTCGGCTTGCGCCGCAGGCTGATCCAGCGGGCCGGCGGCACCTTCGACTGTTCGCTGCGCTGGGACGTCCCGGAGGAGCCGGACCTGTCCGGCAAGGGCTGGGTGTACGGCGTGGCCCGGTACAGCGGTGACGAGATCGCCTGGTTCCGGGTCTTCTCGTACGCGCCCCGGCCGCGCCGGTTCCTGGAGCGTTCGGCCATCGTGGCCCTGGAGCGCCGGATGCCGGAGGGCGAGGAGGAGCTGGCGCTCCTGTCCGACTCGGTGATCCAGCCCTGCATGTACAACGGGGTCCGGCTGGAGCTCGCGATGAGCGAGGACGCCCGGACCGGCTTCATGGCGTGGCTGGAGGCGGCGCCTCCGGGCCAACGGGTGAATGTGGCCTGATCGGCCCCGTTGGATGGGGGTCCCCCCGGACGAAGTCTGGGGGAGGGTGAACGTCGCCTAGGACGTGTGAAGCGGGGGGACGGTGTGCTGCACCCTCCCCCCCCCTCGTGGGTCCCCGGGTGGTAGCTAAGTGCGCCGTTTATTGCGTTTAAGTGCTCGCCCTTCGTGGGGTGACCCCGGTAAA
>NZ_JBHYKM010000023.1:75907-80361 GCF_042741435.1 Streptomyces sp. NPDC058955
GGCGCCGCCCGGGGGCGGGGGGGGGGGGCCCCCCCGCGCGGGGGGGGGGGGGGGGCGCCCCGGCCGGGGGGGGGGGGGGGGGGGGGGGGCGGGCCCCCCCCCCCCCCCCCCCCGCTTCGTCGTACCCGGGGTGCTAGCTCAGTCCGCCGTTGATGGCGTTCACGAGCTCGCCGTTCGTGGTGTCACCGCTGAACTCCCAGAAGAAGGCTCCGCCGAGGCCCTGGTTCTTGGCCCAGCCCATCTTGGAGGTGACGGTGGCGGGGGTGTCGTAGCTCCACCAGTTGGTGCCGCAGTGGGCGTAGGCGGTGCCGGCGACGGTGCCGTTCGACGGGCAGGAGGTCTTGAGGACCTTGTAGTCCTCGATGCCCTGCTCGTAGGTGCCCTGGGCCGGGCCGGACGCCGTGCCGCCGGGGGCGGACTGGGTGACGCCGGTCCAGCCTCGGCCGTAGAAGCCGATGCCGAGCAGCAGCTTGTTCGCCGGGACGCCCTTGGCCTTGAACTTGGCGATCGCCTCGGCGGAGTTGAAGCCCGCCTGCGGGATGCCGGCGTACGAGGTGAGCGGGGAGTGCGGGGCGGTCGGGCCCTTCGCCTCCCAGGCGCCGAAGAAGTCGTACGTCATCACGTTGAGCCAGTCGTAGTACGGCGCGGCGCCCGCGTAGTCGGCGGCGTCGATCTTGCCGCCGGCCGAGGCGTCGGCCGTGACGGCCGCGGTGACCAGGTTGTTCGCGCCGAACTTGGCGCGCATGGCCTGCATCATGTTCTTGAAGGACGCGGCGCCGCTGGTGTCACAGGTGAGACCGCAGGCGTTCGGGTACTCCCAGTCCAGGTCGATGCCGTCGAAGACGTCGGCCCAGCGCGGGTCCTCGACCAGGTCGTAGCAGGACTGGGCGAAGGCGGCGGGGTTCTGGACGGCCTGGCCGAAGCCGCCGGACCAGGTCCAGCCGCCGAAGGACCAGAGGACCTTGATGTTCGGGTACGCCTTCTTCAGCTTGCGCAGCTGGTTGAAGTTGCCGCGCAGCGGCTGGTCCCAGGTGTCGGCGACGCCGTCGACGGACTGGTCGGCGGTGTAGGCCTTGTCGTAGTCGGCGTAGGCGTCGCCGATGGTGCACTTGCCGTTCTGGACGTTGCCGAAGGCGTAGTTGATGTGGGTGATCTTGGACGCGGAGCCCGAGGTCACGATGTTCTTCACGTGGTAGTTGCGCCCGTAGACGCCCCAGTTGGTGAAGTAGCCCATCTTCACGGCCTTCGGCGGGGGCTGGGTGCCGCCGCCGGTGGTGCGCACCGGGGTCGGGCCGGCGGCGGGGCCGGTCTGGTCGGCGGTGTCGCGGGCGACGACGGTGTAGCTGTAGTCGGTGCCGGCGGTGAGGCCCTGGTCGGTGTAGGTCAGCGCCGTGGTGGTGGTGACCTTGGTGCCGTCGCGCAGGACGTCGTAGTTCTTGACGCCGGTGTCGTCCTGGGCCGCGCCCCAGGTGAGCTTCACCGAGGTGTCGGTGATGTCCGAGGCGACCGGGGTGCCGGGGGCCGAGGGCGGGTTGTCGCCGGGCTGCTGGGTGCCGTCGCAGGAGGCGCCGTTGATCTTGCAGCCGCTGGGGGCGCCGGAGCCGGCGCCGTTGTAGCCGAAGGAGACGGAGGCGCCGGGGGCCAGGGTGCCGTTCCAGCCGACGTTCTTGGCGGTCCAGTGGTTGCCGCTGTTGGTGACGGTGGCGTCCCACGCGGAGGTGACCCGGGTGCCGGTGGGGTAGTCCCACTCCAGGGTCCAGGAGGTGATGGTGGTGGTGCCGGTGTTCTTGACGGTCCAGCTGGCGCCGAAGCCGGTGCCCCAGTCCTGGGTCTTGGTATAGGTCGCCGTGGCCGAGGTGGCCGCTTCGGCGGGGGAGGCGAGACCGACCATGGCGGCGAGCGGGAGGGCCAGGGCGGTCAGGGCGGCGGCGGCCCGTGCCCTGAATCCTCTTCGGCGCGTCGGTGCTTGAGTGCTCAACGGTGCTCCTCAAGTTGCGGACGTTCGGGGTGGGGGTGGTCCGTGGAGAGTTGCGCGCGCCCCGCGAGCGTAGGAAGGTCTGGACCAATCGTCAAGAGGTCCAGACCAACGTCGGTTCCGGTCTAGTGGAGCCCCAACTCCTGTGCCAGCACGGCCGCTTGGACCCGGCTGCGCAGCCCGAGCTTCCCCAGCACCTTGCTGACGTGCGTCTTCACCGTCGCCTCCGCCATCTCCAGGCGTACCGCCACCTCCGCGTTCGACAGGCCCGCCCCCAGCGCCGCCAGTACCTCCCGCTCGCGCGGCGTCAGCGACTCCAGGACCACGGGGTCCCGCCGTACCGGCGGGGACGGGGAGGCGAACTCCGCGATCAGCCGCCGGGTCACCGCCGGCGCGATCAGCCCCTCGCCCCGCGCCACCGTCCTGACCCCCTCGATCAGCTCCCGCGCGTCCGCGTTCTTCAGCAGGAAGCCCGACGCCCCCGCCCGCAGCGCCCCGAAGACGTACTCGTCCAGGTCGAAGGTGGTCAGCACGAGCACGTCCGCCAGCCCCTCCGCCACCACCAGACGGGTCGCCGTCACCCCGTCCATCCGGGGCATCTGCACATCCATCAGCACCAGGTCGGGACGGAGCTCGCGGGCCAGCTCCACCGCCCGCTCGCCGTCCTCGGCCTCCCCGACCACCTCGATGTCCGGCGCGCTGCCCAGGATCAGCACCAGGCCGGCCCGTACCGCCCCCTGGTCCTCGGCCACCACCACCCGCACCGTCATGCCCGCTCCTCCTCGCTCGCTCCCACGGGCAGCTCCGCCCGCACCCGCCACACCCGGGCGCCCCCGGCCGCCGTCACCGGACCGGCCTCCAGGGACCCGCCGAGCAGCGCCACCCGCTCCCGCATGCCCACAAGACCCGCCCCCGAACCCGGCACGCGCGGCCCCGGCCGCTGCCCGTACGGGCTGGTCACCGTCACCCGCAGCGCCCCGTCCCGGTGCGCCAGCGCCACCCGCACCTCGCCGGGCACCGCGTGCTTCAGCGCGTTCGTCAGCGACTCCTGCACGATCCGGTACGCGGCCAGCTCCACCGGCGCCGGCAGCCCCGGACCGTCCCGCCGGGCGTCCTCCAGGGCGAAGCGCAGCCCGCTCGCCGCGCCGTTCGCCCGCGCCTGCCCGACCAGGGCGTCGAGCCCCGCCAGGGTCGCCGTCGCGGCCGGCTCGCGCTCCGCGCCGCTGTCCCGCAGCAGCCCGATCAGCCGGCGCATCTCCGCGAGCCCCGCCACGCTGTTCTCGCGGATGACCTCCAGCGCCTGCCGGGTGGTGCCGGGATCGTCCAGGGAGAGCGCCGCCGTCGAGTGGATCGCGATCGCGGAGAGGTGGTTGGCCACCATGTCGTGCAGCTCCCGCGCCATCCGCGCCCGTTCCGCCACCACCGCCTGCGCCCGGTCCATCTCGGCCAGCAGCGCCGTCTGTTCGGCGCGCAGCCGGGCGGCCACGGCGGCCTCGCGGTGGTTGCGCACGATCGAGCCGGTGACGGCGGGCAGGAAGGCGATGATCCCGGTGATCACCCCGACGAGCAGCGCGAAGGCGTTCTGCCACCAGACCAGGAACGCCACCGTGGTGGCGACGGTGACCAGCGCGGTGGTGTACGGGATGCGGCGGGCCTGGGCCGGGGTGCCGTAGACGACCGCCGCGTAGACGACGTCCGTGAACATCAGCACGGTGGCCAGGTTCCCGTTGGTGAACTGGTCGGCCACCATGGCCAGCGTCCCGGTGACCAGCGCGGTCTGCGGCGCCACCCGGCGCAGCGCCTCGGCCCCGGCCATCACCGCCAGCGGGACGAGCGCCGCCCAGCGCTGCTCGAAGATCCGGTCGCCCGTGGTGTACAGCCCGAACGACCACAGCAGCACGCCGACCGAGAGGCCGGCCAGGGCGATGAGCAGATCGTGGGGGTGCGGGCGGGGGAGGGTCACGGAACCATCCAACACGCCCCGCGCCCTCCCGGCCTCGACGTACCGGCCGATCCGCGCGGGTCCGCGCCTCCGTCGAACGATGTAGGCGCGATTCCTCACCGGCGACGACGAACCGCGCCCGGCCGCACGGGACGCTGGGAGGGACCCGACGGGGGAAGCGAAAGGGGAAGCGCCGTGATCGTCACGCTGATCGTCGTCTGCGAGGTGGGGTTCTGGGTCCTGCTGGCCGCCGGGCTCGCCGCCCGCTATCTGCTGCGGATGCCCCGGCTCGGCCTCGGGCTGCTGCTCTGTGAGCCGCTCCTGGAGGTGCTGCTCCTCGTCGTCACCGCGATGGACCTCAAGAACGGCGCCGACCCCAGCTGGCGGCACGGTCTTGCCGCCGTCTACATCGGCTACACCGTCGGCCACGGCCACCGCACCGTGAAGTGGCTCGACGGACACGCCGCCCACCGCTTCGGCGGCGCCCCGCCGCCCCCGAAGCCGCCCCGGTACGGGCGGGGCCGGGCCCGGCACGAG
>NZ_JBHYKM010000024.1:0-30300 GCF_042741435.1 Streptomyces sp. NPDC058955
CGCCCCGGGGGCGCGGCCCCGCGCCCCCACCTCCACCCCCCCACTCCCCCCCCCGGCGGAACGCAGGCCCACAGCGGGCGGCGGGTCAGGCGGCGGCACAGTCGGTGGGGATTTGGAGGGTGCGGACGATGTCGGTCCAGAGTTCGTGGACCGCCAGGGCCCACAGCGCCTGGGCGTCGGCGCGGTTGGGGCGGTCCAGCTGGCGCGCCAGGAGGCGGGCGACGCGGTCCGCGCGGACCTTGCCGCCGAGGACGAGCCGCGCCGGGGAGAGGAGTTCGCGGACCGTGTCGAGGAGCGGGCCGCCGGGCGCGATCATCGCCTCGACGGGGAGGGTGAAGGGCTGCTTGGGGCGGCGCAGGACCGCCGCCGGAAGGAGGTCCGCGCCCGCTTCGTACAGCGCCCGCTTGCCCGTGCGCGCCGCCGCCGGCAGCGACCGCGCGTGGGTGACGACGGCCGGCTGGCAGAAGGGGAGCCGCGTCTCGACGGCCCAGGCCATCGCCAGGTGGTCGACGCGCCGCAGGTGGTACGCGGGCAGCCGCCACCGCGTCTCCAGGGCGGTCATCGCGGTGACCCGGTCCGCCCCGACCGCCTCCGCCGAGCGCAGCTCCTGCTCGACGCGGTCGGCGGCGGAGCCCGTGTCGGCGATGTGGGCGCGGTAGTCGGCCGTGTACAGGTGCTCGCGCAGCAGGCGCGGCGCGGCGGCGAGCGCGTCGGTGTAGGCGGCCGCCCAGTCGGCGCCCGGCGGGGCGGCGAGGGCCGCCGCCATCCGGTCGTACCCGCCGAAGAGTTCGTCCGCGCCGTCGCCGGTCAGCGCGACGGTGAAGCCGCTGTGGCGGACGGCGCGGAAGAGGGCGTAGGTGGAGAGGGTGATGGGGTCGGCGTTGGGCTGGCCGAGGTGGCGGACGGTGCGGGTGAGGAGGGAGGGGAGCTCGTCGGGGTCGAGGGCGATCTCGTGGTGGACGGTGCGGGCGCGGCGCGCGACGGAGCGGGCGTGGGCGGCCTCGGAGCCGGGCCAGTTGCCGCGGTAGGTGAGGTGGAAGGTGTGCAGCGGGGGCGCGTCGGTCTCGCGGGCGTGCTCGGCGGCGAGGGCGGTGACGAGCCCGGAGTCGAGGCCGCCGCTGGTGACGGCGCAGACGGGGACGTCGGCGTCGGCGAGCCGGCGGACCTCGCGGCGCAGCACGTCCTGGGTGTCGCCGACGGGTACGGCCCGGTGCGGGCCGCGACGGCGGACGACGGGCGCGGCGCCGGGCCGGACGAGCGCGGTGGCGCCGGGCGGGAGGACGCTGACGCCGTCGAGGACGGTGCCGGTGGCGAAGGAGGTACGGGTGGCGAGGACGGTGTCGAGGGAGTCGTCGCGCGGGCTGAACCGTACGCCGCCGAAGGCGAGGAGCGCGGGGATCTCGGAGGCGAAGCGGGTGGAGCCGTCGTCGGGGTCGTGGTGGAGGTGGAGCGGCTTCATGCCCATGTCGTCGACGGCGAGGACGAGTTGGGTGCGGCCGGGCCGCAGGTCGAGGACGGCGACGGCGAACATGCCGTCGAGGTGCTCGGCGAAGGCGGGCCCGTACTCGGCGTAGAGGGCGGGCAGGACGGTGCCGTCGCAGCGGTCGGGGAAGCGGTGGCCGCGGGCGGCGAGGGCGCGGCGGAGCTCGGCGTGGTTGTAGATCTCGCCGTTGAGGACGGCGAGGACGCCGGGGAGGTGGGGCAGCCGGTAGGGCTGCTGCCCGCCGCGCGGGTCGGTGACGGCGAGCCGGTCGCAGCCGAGGGACCAGCCGGGGCCGCTGAGCACCCGGTGTTCGTCGGGGCCGCCGTGGCGCTGGCGCGCCGAGGCGGAGGCGAGCGCGGCCGGGTCGGGGCGGTCCGCCCCGGCGGCGAAGGAGCCGAGAATCCTGCACATGCCGGTCGCCTCCGTGTCGTCGTCCGAAGTCACTGCGGTGGAGCGGGCGGGAGTTCCCCCCGACCGACCCTTGATTTGAATCTACCAATTTTTTGAATGGCGCGTAAGTGCCATGTCCTGTTCACGCCACGGGTTGGCCTTGCGACGCCCCTCCACCCCCAACAGGCTGGAGCCATGGAGGACTTCGCGACCGACCCCCCGACCTTCCGCAGCGCGCCGGAATCACTGCTGGTGGTGGCCGCGCACCCGGACGACATCGAGTTCTGCGTCAGCGGCACCGTCATGCGGTGGATCGAGCGCGGCACCCGCGTCACGTACTGCATCGTCACCGACGGCGGCGCCGGCGGATACGACCCGCTGCTCCCCCGGCAGGCGATGGCGGACCTGCGCCGCGCCGAACAGGTCCACTCGGCCAAGCTGAGCGGCGTCGCCGACGTCCGCTTCCTCGGCTACCCGGACAGCTTCGTCGAGCCCAGCGTCGAGCTGCGGCGCGATCTGTGCCGGGTGATCAGGGAGGTCCGGCCGCAGCGGGCCATCATCCCCTCCCCCGAGATCAACTGGGCCCGGGTCGCCGACCTCCACCCCGACCACCGGGCCGTCGGCGACGCGTGCCTGCGCGCGATCTATCCCGAGGCGCGGAACCCCTTCGCGCACCCCTCGCTCCTGCGGGACGAGGGGCTCGAACCGTGGATCGTCCACGAACTGTGGCTCATGACGGGCCCGACGCCGAACCAGTACGTCGACGTCACGTCCGTCTTCGACCGGAAGGTCGAGGCGCTGCGGATCCACACGTCGCAGACGGCCCACTTCGACGACCTGGCGGGGCTGTTGCGGGCGTGGCTCTCGGAACACGCGAGGGCGGCGGGCCTCCCGGCGGGCCGCATGGCGGAAGCCTTCCAGACCGTCCACATCGACTGACCCGGCCTTCCGAACGGTGCCGCATCGCCGCCCCTCCACATGGGCCGGCCTTCCGCAGGGTCAGATGTGGTCGGTCGGGGGGAGGCCCGTCCAGCGGAGGGGGGTGGGGAGGTGGCCGGTGTCGTTGTAGAGGAGGAGGGCCGGGGGGCGGCCGGGGGCGTAACGGATCACCGTCAGCGCCGCGTTCGCGTGGTTGAGGCCCATCCACCGCCACTCCGGCGCGTCCAGCGCCGCCCGCACCAGCCACCCCACGAGGAAGTTGTGCGTGACGACGAGCTCGTGGACGGGCTCGTCGCCCGCGACGGGTCCGGTGAAGCGCGCGACCGCCTCCGCCGCCAGTTCCGCGCCCCGCGCCCGCTCCTCCGCCGGGAACTGCTCCAGGAACCCGAGCATCGCGTCGGCGCCGGCGGCCGGAAGTTCGTCCCGGGAGGGCTGGTGGGGGACGTAGTCGCCGGCCGCCTCCGCGACGCGTACCGGGACGCCGTCGAGCCGCTCGCCGACCAGCCGCGCCGTTTCCGCCGCCCGGGCGAGCGGCCCGTGGTGGATGGCGGTCAGCGGCGCGCCCCGGAGCCGTTCGCCGAGCAGGGCGGCCTGGCGGCGGCCCGTCTCCGTCAGCGCGGTCTCGTCGGGCGTGGCCTCGCCGTGCCGGGTGAGGTAGAGGTAGCGGGTGGCCGTGTTGCCGGTGGAAGAGGTGCTGGTCATGCGCGGGGAGCCTCCGGGGAGTGGATCTTGTGACGGTTCCCGGGGGGACGACACCGGGCCCTTCGCCGGTTCCCCCGCACGCGGAGGCCGTACGGGTGGACTCGTACCGCCCCCGCCCCCAGCCGCCCTCCGCCCCCGCCTCCCGGTGCTGGTCTGACCCCCATGCGACCCAGACGACGCGTCCTCGCGACCGCCCTGCTCCTCGCGGCCACCGCCCTCGCCCCCGCCGCGCTCCCGGCCACGGCGGCCGCCCCGGTCCCCGTCCGGCACGGCGCCGGCGAGCGCTGCCCGGAGGGCGACGCCCTCCCGGCCGCCACCACCGCCCGGCTCGACTCCACCGTCGAGAAGGTCCGGCGGGAGGCCGGGATCCCCGGTCTCGTCGTCGGGATCTGGATGCCGGGCAAGGGGTGTTACGTCCGGGCCACCGGCGTCGCGGACAAGCGGACCGGCGCGCCGATGTCCGCCGACGGGTACATCCGGATCGGCAGCGAGACGAAGACCTTCACCGTCACCGCGCTCCTCCGGCTCGTCGACGAGGGGAAGGTCGGGCTCGACGATCCGATCGACGACTACGTGCGGGGCGTGCCGAACGGCCACCGCATCACGCTGCGGCACCTCGCCGAGATGCGCAGCGGCCTGTTCCCGTACACGTCCGACCCGGACTTCATCCGGGACCTGCTGAGCGCGCCGGAGCGCCCGTTCGAGCCGTGGGAGGCGCTCTCGTACGGCTACCGGCACGCCAACACCTTCGCGCCCGGCGCCACCTTCCAGTACTCCAACTCCAACCTCGTCCTGCTCGGCCTGGTCGTCGAGAAGGTCACCGGCCGCCGGCTCGCGGACGTGCTCCACGAGGACGTCGTGCGTCCGGCGGGGCTGCGGCACACCTTCCTGCCGAAGGGCGCCGAGTTCCCGCTGCCGCACGCCCGCGGCTACACCGACCAGACCCTGGACGGCACCGTCGCCGACGCGACGGACTGGAACCCGAGCTGGGCGTGGTCGGCCGGCGCGATGATCTCCGACCTCGACGACCTGCGCCGCTGGGCGCCCGTCCTCGCCACCGGCGGGCTGCTGAGCCCGGCGACGCAGGCGCAGCGCATGAAGACCCTCCCGACCGGTTTCCCGGGCACCTCGTACGGCCTCGGGATCCTGAACACCAACGGCTGGATCGGCCACAACGGCTCGCTGCCCGGGTACGAGACGGTCACCGTGTACCTCCCGTCGCAGAAGGCCACCCTCGTCCTGATGCTCACCACGGACGCGTTCAGCGGCGGGCAGGAGCCGTCCACCCTCGTGGCCCGCGCGGTCACCGGCGTCATCACCCCGAAGAACGTGTACGCCGGCTCCGTGACGCCGCGCCGCTGACGCCCGTCCGAAGGGGCCGCCCGAAGAGGGCCGCCGGGGACCCGGTTCCTCCGGCGGCCCCACGGGTACGAGCCGGACATGTCAAAGGGTTGGGGATGGTGGTTCCTCGCGGGTTTCGCCGTGTGGACGTTCTTCGCGCTGCAGTGGACCGACCTCGGGTGCGACTACCCGGAGGCGTACCTCGCGGTCGTCCGGTTCGGCACGCCGGAGGGCCTGGAATTCCTGCCGGCCTGCGCCGGATAGGGCTCCGTGCCTACGATCGGTCCATGAGCGCTGACGGTTCCCGCTGGTCCCTCGCTTCCCGGAACTCCTTCCTGTCGATCGGCTCGGTCGGCTCGACGCTGTCGATCGGCTCGGTCGGCTCGTTCCTGTCCATCGGCTCGGTCGGCTCGGCCGCCTCCGTCCTCTCCGTGGGCTCCTGGGCGAGCCTCGGTTCGCTCCTGTCGGCGGAGTCGCAGTGGTCGGCCCTCTCCTGGCGCTCCCGCTGCGGCCTCATGGCCGGCGGCACCGCCCTGGCGGTGGGCGCCGCCGTCGCCGTTCAGACGCTCTCCGCCACGCCCGGCCGGAGGAAGCGGAGGTAGGGGGTGCCCGTGCCGGGCGGCGGGAAGGCCGCCTCGATGGCGGCGCGGGGTTCGGTGAAGTGGGTCCAGCCCTCGTAGTGGAGGGGGATCACCGTGCGGGCGCCCAGGGTGCGGGCCAGGGCCGCGCCCTCCTGCGCGCTGAGGGAGAAGGAACGGTCGCCCGTGCTCGGGAAGTGGGCGTCGCCCAGGTGCAGGAAGGCCGTGTCGACGGCGAACCGCGTGGCGAGGTCGTCCAGGGCCGCGTGGCGGGTCGTGTCGCCGGAGACGTAGAGCGTCCTGTCCTCGTGGGTGAGGACGAAGCCGGTGACCGGGCCCGTGACGTGTTCGGTGCCCTCGGGGCCGTGCCGGGCCGGGACGGCGGTGACCGTGAGCGCGGTGCCGTCGGGGGCCGGCAGGGTGTGGGACCGCCAGGGCTCCAGGCCCACCGCGCGGCCGCCCAGCCGGGCCGCCGCCTCCGGGGTCGTCAGGACCAGGGGGGCGCCGGCCAGGACCTCGCGGCCGGAGACGTCGAGGTTGTCGGCGTGCTGGTCGTGGGAGAGGAGGACCAGGTCGAGGGGCGGGAGTTCGGCGGGGGTGAGCGCCGGACCCGCGGTGCGGCGGAGGGGGCGGGCGCCGGGGTACTCCGCCGGGGCCGGGTCGAAGGCCGGGTCCGTGAGGACCGCGAGGCCGCCCAGCCGGAGGAGGAGCGTCGCCGTGCCGACGTAGGTGGCGGTGGCCGTCACGACCGGGCCTCGATCCTGGACCTGAGGGCGGTCAGGAGGTCGCGGAGGAGGCCGATCGAGGTCTCGTCGGTCAGCGTGCCGTCCGCGTCGAAGCGCTCGTGCGAGCGGAAGAGGTGGACCTCCGGCTTCACCACGACGTCGCTGTCGGTCCAGACGAAGACCTGCCGCAGCGCCAACTGCGCCCGCACCGTGCCGAAGTTGGTGGGCGCGGCGCCGAGGATCGCGATCGGCTTGCGGTGCAGCGGCAGGCCCTCCGTGCGGGTCCAGTCGGTGGAGACCCAGTCGAGCGCGTTCTTCAGGACGCCCGGGACCGAGTAGTTGAACTCGGGGGTGGCGATGAGGATCCCGTCCGCCTCCGCGACCCGCCGGCGCAGTTCCGCCACGGCGGCCGGGCGGCGGTCGGGGTGGTCGAGGTCCTGGTCGTACGGCGGGATCTCCCGCAGGTCCTCGTAGATCTCGATGTCGAGGCCGCCGGGGTTGAACTTGCGGGCGGCGTGCAGCAGGAGCGTGTTGTGCGAGTCGGCGCGGAGCGAGCCGGAGATGGCCAGCACGGTTGCGGTCATGAAGTCCCCCTGGATGAGGGCGCCTTGGCAGCGGCGCCGGGATGCCCCGAAACGTAAACCGAACGGTTCAGGGTGTCAACCAAACGGTTCAGTCTTGACAGTGAACCGAACGGTGTAGTTCTCTCGGTGCATGACGACGACGAGAGTGGGCCCTCAACGGGGGTCCGAGAGCGCCGAGTTCACCGTTCCCGACGGGCGGATACCCGTGGGCGGTGCGGCGTGACGGCCGGAGCGGCGGTCGCCACCGCGCCAGGGGCGGTCGTACGGGGACGGGGGGCGGCGCTCGCCGCCCTCGCCGCGCCCGCCGCGGCCGGGGTGTCCGGGCCCGCGCTCGTGGTGCCCGAGGCCGCGGCCGCGCTCGGGGTGTCGGTCGGCACGGCCACCTGGCTCCTGACGGTCTTCGGGATCGGCATGGCCGCCGGCACGCCACTGCTCACCGCCGCCGGACGGCGGAGCGGGCCGGGCGGGACGCTGCGGGTGGCGGCGGGGCTCGTCGTCGCCGGGACGGCGCTCGTCCTCCTCGTACCGGGCTTCGGCGCCGCCCTCGCCGGGCGGGCGCTGCTCGCGGCCGGCGCGGCCGGGTTCAACGTGGCGGCCTTCCAGCTCGCCGGCCGCGACCGGAGCGGCCGGTCCGCCGGACTCGTCGCCATCGGCAGCGCGGTGGGCGGGACGGCCGGGCTCTTCGGCGGGGCGGCGATCGCGGCGGGCGTCGACTGGCGGGGGGCGTTGGTGCTGCCGGTGCTGAGCGTGGTCGTTCTCGGGTGGGTGCGGGGCCTGGGTGCGGAGGCCCCTGGGAACGCGGGGCCGCGGCCGGCCCGCGGCGGGACGGCGACAGCCCTCCGCTCCCCCGCGTTCCTCTCCTCCGCCGGGCTCATGCTCGTGCTGTCCACCGCCAACTTCGGCCTCATGTACGCCGGTCCCCGGCGGGCCGGCGAGCTGGCCGGGTGGGGCGTCGTGCAGACCGGGGCGTTCGCCGCCGTCGCCTCGCTCGTCGGGGCGCTGCTGTCCTGGGTGCTCGTCCGGGCGCGGGCCCGGTCGTGGGTGCTCGCCCTCGGGGGCGTCCTCGCCGTCGTGCTCACCGCGGGCGGGCCCTGGGCCTGGGTCGTGCTGCTCGGGTCCGGGGTGAGCTCGCTCGCCACCGCCGCCGGGCAGGGGCTGCTCACCGGCGCCTCCACGGAGGGGCTGCCCGGGAGACTGCACGACAAGGCCATCGGCCTCTTCAACTTCGCCTTCCTGGTGGGCGTGGCCGCCGGCCCGGCGCTCGCCGCCACCCTCTACTGACGAACGGAGTCCTCATGTCCTACCCCGATCCCCGCTACTTCGGCGACCACGGCGAGATCAGCGCCCGCTTCCGGCCCGCCGACACCCCGCCCGACTTCGTCGCCACGGGCGCAGCGCCCGCCGCGTACCACTACCTCTCCACCACGCTCTCCACCCAGGGCGAGTACGGGCTCTACCGGGTGGACATGGGGCCCGAGTCGGCCGGGCCCGCGACCCACTTCCACAAGGCGATGTCGGAGGCGTTCTTCGTGCTCTCCGGGACGATCCGGGTCTTCGACGGCGAGCGGTGGGTGGACGCCCGCTCCGGCGACCACCTCTACGTGCCCGTCGGCGGACTGCACGCCTTCCGGAACGAGTCCGGGGAGCCCGCGTCGATGCTGATGCTGTTCGCGCCGGGCGCGCCCCGGGAGGAGTACTTCGAGCGGATGGGCGACCTGGCGGGGATGAGCGAGGAGGACCGGGCCGCGTTCCTGGTGAAGCACGACAGCTTCTTCGTCTGACGCCCCGGCCGCGGCGGAGAACCGGAACCGACCTTTGCAGACCGAACCGTTCAGTTCATATACTGGGCCGCCCCCTCCCCTACCCCGAGGACGTACCGCCATGGCCGCCAGCAAGGACGTCCTCGACGAGTACGGGATCCCGGTCATCCCGGATCCCGCCGACGCGGCCTCGCGGAAGCGGCAGGCGATCATCGACGCCGCGCTGACGGAGTTCCTGGCGGAGGGGTACTCGGCGGCGTCGATGGACGCGATCACGGCCCGGTCCGGGGTGTCGAAGGCGACGATCTACAAGCACTTCGGCAGCAAGGAGCGGCTGTTCCTGGCGGTCATCGGCGGAGTGCTGCCGAAGACGTACGCGGACCTGGAGCCGACCAACTCCACCATCGCCGCCGCCCCCGACCTGCGGTCCGCGCTGGTGAAGCTGACGACGGACTGGGCGCGGATCCTGCTGCGGCCGGACATCATGTCGCTGCGGCGGCTCGTCATCGGCGAGATCGACCGGTTCCCGCAGCTCGGCCAGCTCTGGTACCGCGTCAGCTACGACATGAACAACGGGCCGCTGGTCGAGGCGTTCACCGAGCTGCACGACCGGGGCGTCCTCGACGCGCCGGACCCGAAGCTGGCCGTGCAGCAGCTGGTCGCGGCGACGGTCGGGGTGCCGCAGCTCGTGCGGACCTTCTCCCCGGACGCGGAGATCGAGGAGGCCGAGCTGGAGCGGGTCATCGGCTCGGGAGTGGACCTGTTCCTGGCGCGGTACGCCACCGGCGCCTGACCGCCGCCCACACCAGCAGCGCCGCCGCCCACCCGCCCGTGGTGAGCAGCTGGGTGCGGCTCGCGGGGTCGCCGAGCATGAAGAGCAGGACGGCTCCGATGCCGGCGAGCGCGGTGAGCGAGGCGCCGGAGGGGCCGCGCAGGCGCAGGTGGGAGCCGGCGATCAGGGCCCAGACGATCAGGATGGCCGCGCCGATCGAGTTCAGCAGGAACGGGAAGACCGTGCGCGGCCACAGCAGGCTGAGCGCCACGGAGGCGAAGCCGAAGGCGGCCGAGGCGAGGACGGCCGCGTGCGGGACGCCGGCGCGGACGCGGCCGAGGACGGGCGGGGCGTCGCCGCGGCCGACGAGGGCGTACAGCATGCGGGAGGAGCCGTAGATGTTGGCGTTCATCGCGGAGAGCAGGGCGACGAGGACGACGGCGCTCATGACGTCCGCGGCGCCGGGGACGCCGATCCGTTCCATGACGGCGGTGTACGGGCCGTCGGCGACGCCCGGCGCGTTCCAGGGGACGAGGGCGACGATGACGGCCATCGAGCCGAGGTAGCAGACGGCCACCCGCCACATGACGGCGCGGACGCCGGTGCGGACGGCGCGGGCCGGGTCCTCGCACTCGGCGGCGGCGATGGTGACGGTCTCCAGGCCGCCGAAGGCGAAGACAGCGGCGACCATGCCGACGGCGACGCCGTGCCAGCCGTGCGGCAGGAAGCCGCCGGCGCCGGTGAGGTGCGCGGCCCCGGGCGCGGCGAAGCCGCCGACGAGGCCGGCGAGGGCGGCGGCGCCGAGCAGCAGGAAGCCCGCGATGGCGGCGATCTTCAGGCCGGCGAACCAGAACTCCAGCTCGCCGAAGCGGCGTACGCCGGTCAGGTTGGCGGCGGTGAAGACGGTCATGAAGACGGCGACCCACGCCCACGGGGGCACGGCGGGGAGCCATCCGTGGGCGATGCGGGCCGCGCCGATCGCCTCGGCGGCGACGCTGACGACGAGCAGCGCCCAGTACATCCAGCCGGCGAGCAGCCCGGCCCAGCCGGCGAAGGCCCGCCGGGCGTGTTCCGCGAAGGAGCCGGTGACCGGATGCTCGGCGGACAGGTCGCCGAGCATCCGCATCACCAGCACGGTGAGCGCGCCGGCGAGGACGTAGGAGACGAGGATGCCCGGCCCTGCGGCCGCGATCCCCACTCCCGATCCCACGAAGAGTCCGGCGCCGATGGCCCCGCCGAGCGCGATCATCGCCAGATGTCTCCGGCGCAGCCCGCCCGTCAGTACCCGTCCCGTCATGTTCTCCCCCGATCTCCAGGACGATCAGCGGGGATCTTGACGTGTCCGCCCCCGTCGGGGCAATCCGGAACCGGTCGGCGGGACGCCCTCAGACCACCAGGCCCACGGCGAGGACCGCGATCAGGGCGCTCGACGCCAGGCCCGTGAGGAGCCGGGCGCGGGCGCCCGTCAGGGCGTGGCCGAGGAGGGTGCCGGTGGAGGCGAGGAGGAGCTGCCAGCTCGCCGAGGCGGCGAACGCCGCGGCGACGAAGACGGCCGCCTCGGCCGGGCCCGTCGTGGCGTGGCCGCCGAGGACGAGGGCCGTGAAGTAGAGGACCGTCATCGGGTTCAGGATCGTGATCCCGAGGAAGGTCCAGAAGGCGCGGTGCGGGGCCGTCACCGGCCGTTCGTCCCGCGCGGTCCCGGCGCGGTGGGCGCGGAGCGCGGTACGGGCCGAGGCCGCCGCGAGGACCAGCAGGACGACCGCGGACACCCAGCGCAGGGGCGCCGCCACCGGCGCGAGGAGCGGCACGAGCGCGGCCCCGCCGGCGACCGCGACCAGGGCGTACACCCCGTCGGCCGTCGCGATGCCGAGCGCCGCGCCCGCCCCCGTACGCCACGGGCTGCGGGCCGCGACCGCCACCAGGTGCGCGCCGACGGCGCCCACCGGGATCGCGATGCCGTAGCCGGCCAGCAGGCCGGCCACCACCGCGGCGGTCACGCGACGGCGGGGATCGCGCCTCCGGCGGCCGGGGTCGTCTGCTGTCGGTGGTAGGCCGCGCCGTCCTTCGTCCGGGCCAGCAGGCCGCCGACGACGAGGTAGCGGCGGAGGGCGGGGTAGTCCTCGTGGACGGTCTTCAGGGCCTCGTTGACCTCGGTCTCGCGGTAGACGCGGCCGGACTCGAAGAGGGTCTCGGCGAGGTGGGCGAGGAGCGCCGCACGGCGGGCCGGGCGGCGCGGGATCGCGATGAGGCGGCCGTCGGCGGAGAACAGCTCCGCGACGGGCCGGGGGGAGGTGTGACTGCTCATGGGGGAAGGGTGGGCCGCCACCGGCCCGCCCCGCAAAGGGTTTTCCCGGTTCCCGGGGTCCGCGCCGGCTCAGCCGACGATGACGTTCACCGCCTCCTGGAACTTCGGCAGGATCGGCGGCAGGCCCTGCTCCTGGAAGATCGGGCGCGCCTGGGCCGCGAAGGCGAGGAAGTCCTCCTCGGACTCCCAGAAGTCCACGACCCGCCAGCCGCCCGACCCGTCCGGGCCGGCCGCATGGGCGAGGAAGCCCTGCGGGGGCCACCACTCGGCGGCGGTGAGCCGGCCCGTCGTGGACTCGTACTGCTCCTGGGTGCCGCCGGGGATCTCGACGGTGACGATGACGGCCATGCTGCTGCTCCCGTGGGTGCGGGGGTGGGGGTCACGACCCAGCACACCCCCGCCCCCGGGGGCCCGCACCGCGACGGGGACCGAACGGGCGAGACCCCCCGGGGGCCGGGCGGTGTCAGCGGTAGATCAGCAGTTCCCGCTCGGTGGCGCCGGTGAGGGCGTACCGGGTGCGGACCAGGGGGCGGCCCGCGTAGATGCGGATGAGGGTGGCGGCGTCGCCGTCGAAGCGGGCGGGCGGGCGGCCCTCGATCTCGTTGCCGAGGGCCACCTCCCCCGCGTGGTCGGCGAGCCGGCCGACCAGGCGCGGGGTCTCCCGCCTGCGGCTGGTGACGCAGAGCAGCGGGAGGGCGAGGGCCAGGGCGTCGCCGCAGTACGCGCCGGGCTCGCCGAACGCCTCGCGGACGTCCCCGGCGTGCACCCACTCGCCGAGGGCGACCGCGTCGAGCCGCCCGTCCTCGTGCGCCGCGATCACCGGTCCGGCCTCGGTGAGGCCGCGTTCCAGCTCGTCGAGGATCCGGCCGAGCGGCCAGTCCTCGCGTTCGGCGACGTCGCAGGCGTTGGCCTCGGGGAGGAAGACGCCCTCTTCGAGGCGGCCCTCGACGATCCGGACCAGCGCCGCCGCGCAGTGCGCGAGGACCTGGCGGGCGGTCCAGCCGGGGCAGGCGGTGCGGAGCTCGTACGCCTCCTCGGGGGTGCGGCGCAGCAGCGGCATCAGCAGGTCCCGCTCGGTCCGCAGGAGACGGTCCGGGAGCCAGGGGTCGCGGACGGCGGGCAGACAGTCGGTACACATGCGGGCTCAGTAGCGGTAGTGGTCGGGCTTGTACGGGCCGTCGACGGGGACGCCGAGGTAGGCGGCCTGGTCGTCGCTGAGGACGGTCAGCTTGACGCCGAGGGCGTCCAGGTGGAGGCGGGCGACCTTCTCGTCCAGGTGCTTGGGCAGCGTGTACACGTCGGTCGGGTACTGCTCCGGCTTCGTGAACAGCTCGATCTGGGCCAGCGTCTGGTCCGCGAAGGAGTTCGACATCACGAAGGACGGGTGGCCGGTGGCGTTGCCCAGGTTCAGCAGGCGGCCCTCGGACAGGACGATGACGACCTTGCCGTCGGGGAAGGTCCAGGTGTGGACCTGCGGCTTGACCTCGTCCTTCACGATGCCGGGGACGGCGGCGAGGCCGGCCATGTCGATCTCGTTGTCGAAGTGGCCGATGTTGCCGACGATCGCCTGGTGCTTCATCCGGGCGATGTCGGACGCCATGATGATGTCCTTGTTGCCGGTGGTGGTGATGAAGATGTCGGCGGTCTCGACGACCTCGTCGAGGGTGGCGACCTGGTAGCCGTCCATCGCGGCCTGGAGCGCGCAGATCGGGTCGATCTCGGTGACGATCACCCGGGCGCCCTGGCCGCGCAGCGACTCGGCGCAGCCCTTGCCGACGTCGCCGTAGCCGCAGACGACGGCCGTCTTGCCGCCGATGAGGACGTCCGTGGCACGGTTGATGCCGTCGATCAGCGAGTGCCGGCAGCCGTACTTGTTGTCGAACTTCGACTTCGTCACGGCGTCGTTCACGTTGATCGCCGGGAAGAGGAGGACGCCGTCCCGGTGCATCTCGTAGAGACGGTGGACGCCGGTGGTGGTCTCCTCGGTGACGCCGCGGATGCCGGCGGCGAGCGCGGGCCAGTCCAGCGGACTGTTCTCCAACAGGGCGCGGACGACCGCCAGTTCCTCGTTCGCGGCCTCCGGCAGGACACCGGTCTTGCGGTACTCCACACCCTTGTGGACGAGGAGGGTGGCGTCACCGCCGTCGTCGAGGATCATGTTGGGGCCGTCGCCGCCGGGCCAGGTCAGGGCCTGCTCGGTGCACCACCAGTACTCCTCCAGGGTCTCGCCCTTCCAGGCGAAGACGGGGATGCCGACGGCGGCGATCGCGGCGGCGGCGTGGTCCTGGGTGGAGTAGATGTTGCAGGACACCCAGCGGACCTCGGCGCCGAGCGCGACCAGCGTCTCGATGAGGACGGCGGTCTGCACGGTCATGTGGAGGGAGCCGGTGATCCGGGCGCCGGCGAGGGGCTGCTGCCCGGCGTACTCGCGGCGGATCGCCATCAGGCCGGGCATCTCGTGCTCGGCGAGGGTGATCTCCTTGCGGCCGAAGTCCGCGAGGCCGATGTCGGCGACCCTGTAGTCGGTGGACGCGGTGTCGGTGGAGTCAGACATGCGCTGCAACTCTCCTTGCGCTCAGGATGGTTCGGTGGATTTCCAGGGCCGCGGTCGACTTGTTGAGGGTGATGTAATGCAGGCCCGGTGCGCCCTCGTCGAGCAGCCGCAGGCCCATCCGCGTGGCGTGCTCGACGCCGATGCGGTAGGCGGCGGCCGGGTCGTCCTTCGCCGCCTCCAGGCGGTGCGCCAGGTCCTCGGGGAAGGCCGCGTCGCTCAGTTCGGCGAAGCGGCGGATCTGGCGGACGTCGGTGGCCGGCATGATCTCCGGGATGATCGGGGTGTCGCAGCCGGCGGCGGCGACCCGGTCGCGCAGCCGCAGGTAGTCCTCCGGGTCGAAGAACATCTGCGTGATGGCGTAGTCGGCGCCCGCCCGGCACTTGGCGACGAAGTGCGCGAGGTCGCTCCGCGCGTCGAAGGACCGCGGATGCCCCTCCGGGAAGGCCGCCACGCCGATCCGGAAGTCCCCCAGCTCGCGTACCAGCTCGACCAGCTCGTAGGCGTACGTGAAGCCCTGCGGGTGCGGGGTCCACGCCCCGCGCGGGTCGCCGGGCGGGTCGCCGCGCAGCACGAGGACGTCCCGGACGCCGGCGTCCGCGTACGCGCCGATGATGGCCCGCAGCTCGGCGACCGAGTGCCCGACGGCCGTCAGGTGGGCGACGGGCCGCAGGGTGGTCTCGGTGACGATCCGCTTCGTGACGTCGATGGTCCGGTCGCGGGACGAGCCGCCCGCCCCGTACGTCACGGAGACGAAGTCCGGCTTCAGCGCCTCCACGCGCCGGATCGCGTCCCACAGGGCCTGCTCGCCCCGGTCGGTCTTCGGCGGGAAGAACTCGAAGGAGAAGGTGGGGTTCACAGCCGTCGGCCTCCCGCGTTGAAGTAGCTCGCCTCCGGGTGGTGGACGACGATCGCGTCGGTGGACTGCTCGGGGTGGAGCTGGAACTCCTCGGAGAGGTGCACGCCGATCCGCTCCGGCCGCAGCAGCGCGGCGATCTTGGCCCGGTCCTCCAGGTCGGGGCAGGCCGGGTAGCCGAGGGAGTAGCGGCAGCCCTGGTACTCGGTGCGGAGCATGCCGTCCAGGCCGGCCGGGTCGGCGCCGGCGATGCCCCACTCGGTGCGCACGCGCGCGTGCCAGTACTCGGCCAGGGCCTCCGCCAACTGGACGGAGAGGCCGTGGAGTTCGAGGTAGTCGCGGTAGGCGTCGGCGGCGAAGAGCCGGGCCGTCTCCTCGCCGATCCTCGATCCGACGGTGACGACCTGGAGGGCGACGGTGTCGACCTCCCCGGAGTCCTCGGCGCGGTGGAAGTCGGCGAGGCAGAGGCGGCGGCCCCGCTGCTGGCGGGGGAAGGTGAAGCGGGTCCGCTCGCCTCCGTCCTCGTCCAGGACGATCAGGTCGTCGCCCTTGGACACACAGGGGAACCAGCCGTAGACGACGGCCGCCTCCACCAGGTCCTCGCGCGCGATCCGGTCCAGGAGGGCGCGCAGCCGGGGCCGGCCCTCCGTCGCGACCGTCCCGGAGTCCTTGAGCCCCCACTGGCCCTTGAAGAGCGCCGTCTCGTCCAGCCAGGGGGCGAAGTCGGCGAGCGGGATGCCGGTGACGACCCTCGTCCCGAGGAAGGGGGGTTCGGGGACGGGGTTGTCGGTGGCGACGTCGGAGCGGCCGCCGGGCTCGGGCTCGCGCACCTCCAGCGGGGTCTCCCGCTTCGGCACCCGCCGCTGCTTCAGCGGCGGGAGCGCGGCCCCGGGGACGCCGCGCTTGACCGCCATCAGCGCGTCCATGAGCCGCAGGCCCTCGAAGGCGTCGCGGGCGTAGCGGACCTCGCCCCGGTAGAGCTCGTGGAGGTCCTGCTCCACGTAGGCCCTGGTCAGGGCGGCGCCGCCGAGGATCACGGGGTAGCGCTCGGCGAGTCCCCGGCCGTTCAGCTCCTCCAGGTTCTCCTTCATGATCACGGTGGACTTCACCAGGAGGCCGGACATGCCGATGACGTCGGCGTGGTGCTCCTCGGCGGCTTCCAGGATCGCGGAGACGGGCTGCTTGATGCCGATGTTGACGACGTCGTAGCCGTTGTTGGAGAGGATGATGTCGACGAGGTTCTTGCCGATGTCGTGGACGTCGCCGCGGACGGTGGCGAGCACGATGGTGCCCTTGCCGTCGGCGTCGGACCTCTCCATGTGGGGTTCGAGATGAGCCACGGCCGTCTTCATGACCTCGGCCGACTGGAGCACGAACGGCAGCTGCATCCGCCCGGAGCCGAACAGCTCGCCGACCGTCTTCATGCCGTCGAGCAGCACCTCGTTGACGATCTCCAGGGCGGGACGCCCGGCGAGGGCCGCGTCGAGGTCGGCCTCCAGGCCGTTCTTCTCGCCGTCGACGATCCGGCGCTTCAGCCGCTCCTCCAGCGGCAGCGCGGCCAGCTCCTCGGCCTTGCCGGCCTTGAGGGACTGGGCGGTCGCCCCCTCGAAGAGCTCCAGCAGCCGCTGGAGCGGGTCGTAGCCGTCGCGCCGGCGGTCGTGGATGAGGTCCAGCGCCACCTCGACCTGCTCGGGTGCGAGCCGGGCGATGGGGAGGATCTTGGAGGCGTGGACGATGGCGGAGTCCAGGCCGGCCTTCACGCACTCGTCGAGGAAGACCGAGTTGAGGACGAGCCGGGCCGCCGGATTGAGGCCGAAGGAGATGTTCGACAGCCCCAGCGTGGTCTGCACGTCCGGGTGACGGCGCTTGAGCTCGCGGATCGCCTCGATCGTCGCGATGCCGTCCTTCCGGGACTCCTCCTGACCGGTGCAGATGGTGAAGGTCAGGGTGTCGATGAGGATGTCGGACTCGCGGATCCCCCAGTTCGTCGTCAGGTCGGCGATCAGGCGTTCCGCGATCTCGACCTTCTTCTCCGCCGTCCGCGCCTGCCCCTCCTCGTCGATGGTCAGCGCCATCAGCGCGGCGCCGTGCTCCCGGGCCAGCGCGGCGACCTTCGCGAAGCGGGACTCCGGGCCGTCGCCGTCCTCGTAGTTGACCGAGTTGACGACCGCGCGGCCGCCCAGCTTCTCCAGGCCGGCCCGCAGGACGTCCACCTCGGTGGAGTCGAGGACGATCGGGAGGGTGGAGGCGGTCGCGAAGCGTCCGGCCAGCTCCTCCATGTCGGCGACGCCGTCCCGGCCCACGTAGTCCACGCACAGGTCGAGCATGTGCGCGCCCTCGCGGATCTGGTCCCGCGCCATCTCCACGCAGTCGTCCCACCGGCCGTCCAGCATGGCCTCGCGGAACTTCTTCGACCCGTTCGCGTTCGTCCGCTCGCCGATCGCCAGGTACGAGGTGTCCTGCCGGAACGGGACGTGGCCGTACAGGGAGGCCGCGCCCGGATCGGAGGCCGGGCTGCGGTCCAGGACGGCCGCGCCCCGCACCCGGTCCACGACGGCCCGCAGGTGCGCCGGGGTCGTACCGCAGCAGCCGCCGACCAGCGCGGGCCCGTACGTCCGAACGAACTCCTCCTGCGCGTCCGCCAGTTCCTCCGGGCCCAGCGGGTAGTGGGCGCCCTCGGAGGTGAGGACGGGCAGGCCCGCGTTCGGCATCACCGAGATCGGGATCCGGGCGTGCCGGGCGAGGTGGCGCAGGTGCTCGGCCATCTCCGCCGGGCCGGTGGCGCAGTTCAGGCCGATCATGTCGATGCCCAGCGGCTCCAGCGCCGTCAGGGCGGCGCCGATCTCCGAGCCCAGGAGCATGGTGCCGGTGGTCTCCACGGTCACCTGGACGATGACCGGCAGGTCGAGGCCGATCCAGTCCAGGGCGCGGCGGGCGCCCACGACGGCCGCCTTCGTCTGGAGCAGGTCCTGCGAGGTCTCGATGAGGAGGGCGTCGGCGCCGCCGCGCACCAGGCCCTCGGCGTTCTGCTGGTAGGCGTCGCGCAGCGGCCCGTAGGCGACGTGGCCGAGGGTCGGCAGCTTGGTGCCGGGGCCCATGGAGCCGAGGACCCAGCGGGGCCGGCCGTCCTCGGCGGTGCAGGCGTCGGCGACCTCGCGGGCCACCCGGGCGCCCGCCTCGGACAGGTCGTGGACGCGGTCCTCGATGCCGTACTCGGCGAGCGCGGCCAGATTGGCGCCGAAGGTGTTCGTCTCGACGCAGTCGACGCCCGCCGCGAAGTACTCCCGGTGGACGGCGGCGACCAGGTCGGGCCGGGTGACGTTCAGGATCTCGTTGCAGCCCTCCAGGCCGGTGAAGTCGTCCAGGGTGGGATCGGCGGCCTGGAGCATGGTGCCCATGGCGCCGTCCGCGACGACGACCCGCCGGGCGAACTCCTCCCTCAGCGAGCGCCTCATGCCGGCCCCCTCAGGTGCGGGACGAGCGCCGCCGCGCTGCCGTCGCCGTAGGCGGCCGTGATCCGGTCGAGCAGCGGCTCCCGGTGGAGCCGGTACTCCTGGGTGCCGACGGAGTCGAGGACGGTCGCGGCGACCGCGCAGCCCAGCCGGGCCGCGCACCGCTCGGGGACGCCCCACAGGGTGGCGGCGAGGAAGCCGGCCCGGAAGGCGTCGCCGACGCCGGTCGGGTCGACCACGCGGGGGACGGGGACGGCGGGGACGGCGAGCGGGTCGCGGCCCGCGCCCCGGATCCGTACGCCCGCCTCGCCGTGGGTGGTGACCCAGGTGGCGGCCCGGCGCAGCACCTCCGCCTCCGTCCAGCCGGTCTTCTCCAGCAGGAGGGCGGTCTCGTACGCGTTGGTGAACAGGAACCGGGCCCCGTCCACCAGCTCCCGCACCTGCTCGCCGTCGAGCCTCGCGAGCTGCTGCGAGGGGTCGGCGGCGAACGGGATCCCGAGGTCGCGGCAGGCGCGGGTGTGCCGGAGCATCGCCTCGGGGTCGTCCGGGGAGACCAGGACCAGCTCCGGGCGGCCGGTGCGGGCGGCGACCTCGCGGAGGTCGATCTCGCGCGCCTCGGCCATCGCCCCCGCGTAGAAGGTGGCGATCTGGTTCTGGTCCCGGTCGGTGGTACAGACGAACCGGGCGGTGTGCAGGGTGTCGCTGACCCGCACCGCGTCGGTGTCGACGCCGTGGTCCTTCAGCCAGACCCGGTACGGCTCGAAGTCGGCGCCGACCGCGCCCACGAGGACGGGACGCAGGCCGAGCACGCCCAGGCCGAAGGCGATGTTCGCTGCCACGCCGCCGCGCCTGACCTCCAGGTCGTCGGCGAGGAACGACAGGGAGACCCGGTCGAGCCGGTCGGCGAGCAGCTGCTCGCCGAACAGGCCGGGGAAGGTCATCAGATGGTCGGTCGCGATGGAACCCGTGACAGCGATCCGCATGATCAGACCTCCGCTGCCTTCTTCAGGGCCTCGACGCGGTCGGTGCGCTCCCAGGTGAAGTCGGGGAGTTCGCGGCCGAAGTGGCCGTACGCGGCGGTCTGCGCGTACACCGGGCGCTTGAGGTCCAGGTCGCGGATGATCGCGGCCGGGCGGAGGTCGAAGACCTCGCTCACGGCCCGCTGGATCCGCTCGACGGGGACGGTCTCGGTGCCGAACGTCTCGACGAACAGGCCCACGGGCTCCGCCTTGCCGATGGCGTACGCGACCTGCACCTCGCAGCGGCGGGCGAGGCCCGCGGCGACGACGTTCTTCGCGACCCAGCGCATGGCGTACGCGGCCGAGCGGTCCACCTTCGAGGGGTCCTTGCCGGAGAAGGCGCCGCCGCCGTGCCGGGCCATGCCGCCGTACGTGTCGATGATGATCTTCCGGCCGGTGAGGCCGGCGTCGCCCATCGGGCCGCCGACCTCGAAGCGGCCGGTCGGATTGACCAGCAGCCGGTAGCCGTCGGACTCCAGGACGACGCCCTCCTCGACGAGCTCCTTGAGGACGTGCTCGACGACGTGCTCGCGCACGTCGGGGGTGAGCAGGCCCTCGACGGAGATGTCGGCGGCGTGCTGCGAGGAGACGACGACGGTGTCGAGGCGGACCGGGCGGTCGCCGTCGTACTCGATGGTGACCTGCGTCTTGCCGTCCGGGCGCAGGTACGGCACGGTGCCGTCCTTGCGGACCTCGGCGAGGCGGCGGGAGAGCCGGTGCGCGAGGGCGATCGGCAGCGGCATCAGCTCGGCGGTGTCGTCGCAGGCGTAGCCGAACATCAGGCCCTGGTCGCCGGCGCCCTGGGCGGCCAGCTCGTCGCCCGCGCCCTCGACGCGCGCCTCGTGCGCGGTGTCGACGCCCTGCGCGATGTCCGGGGACTGGGCGCCGAGGGAGACGGAGACGCCGCAGGAGGCGCCGTCGAAGCCCTTGGCGGAGGAGTCGTAGCCGATGTCCAGGACGGCGTCCCGGACGAGCTGGGCGATCGGCGCGTAGGCGGTGGTGGTGACCTCGCCGGCGATGTGGACCTGGCCGGTGGTGATCAGCGTCTCGACGGCCACGCGGGCCGCCGGGTCCTGGGCCAGGAGCGCGTCCAGGATCGTGTCGCTGATCCGGTCGGCGATCTTGTCGGGGTGGCCCTCGGTCACGGACTCCGAGGTGAAGAGGCGGCCGCCGCTCATGCCTGCACCTCCACCTGGGCCGGGAAGAAGTGCCGCTCGATGGCGGCGAGAGTGCGGATGACGTCGACCTCCAGGGTCTCCATCTGGATGGAGACGCCGCTCTCCTGCTCCAGGAGGAAGACGAACTCCACGAAGGAGAGGGAGTCGATGAGCCGGTTCTCGATGAGGTCGAGGTCGGGGGCGATGTCCTGGCGCTCCGGGTGGCGCTCCAGGATCCAGTTCTTGATCTGCTGCAGGCCGTCGGCCATGGGGGATCTCCTCAACTCGGTTGCGCGGGTGGGGTGGGGGCGATGATCGGGGCGGCGACCGCCACCGCGTAGTCCACGTCGTGGCTGATGGACACGGTGATCTCGGCGATGCCGGATCCGGCGGCCATCTCGGCCGCGGCGCCGTGGAGTTCGACGAGCGGCCAGCCGCCCTCGGAGCGCCGCACCACGATGTCCGGCCAGGGCAGGAACCTGCCCCGGACCCGTAAGGTCTTGAAGGCCGCTTCCTTGGCCGCGATCCGTCCGCACAGGCTCAGCAGGTCGAGCCCGGTGGAGGTGCGGCAGTCGGCGAGTTCGCCGGGGGTGAGCATCCGCTCGAAGAAGCGCTCCCCGTACTGTGCGAGGAGCCTGCGGACACGGTTGACGGACACGATGTCCATGCCGAGGTTCGCCCAGCCCAGGCCGCCCGCCGGCGGGGCGACGGGACGGGCCGGCACGTCAGGTCACCGGCCCGGCCGCGTCCAGGACCGCCCGGGTCGCCGCCTCCCAGCCGCCGTGGCGGCGGGTCAGCGCGGACAGCCAGCGTTCGAGGCCGAAGGCGACGCAGCTGGTGAAGGCCGGGCCGCCGGTCGAGGCGAGCGTGATGTCGCAGCGCTCGCCGAAGAAGTTCCGGTGCGTGTTGACCGAGGCGATCGCCAGGTCCTCGTACAGGAACTCGTACTTCACCGGGGTGAGCCGCTGCAGGAGCGCCTTCGAGCCGCCCTTGTCGAAGAAGGGGTCGCAGGCGGCCTCCTTCCGCAGGCTCAGGCCGACGGCCTCGGCGAAGGCGTCGACGCGGGCGGTGGACGCGGTGAGGTGGTCCTCGGCGTGCTCGCGGGAGCCGATGGCGACGATCTCCCGCATGCGGAAGCCGAGTTGGCGGCGCATGCCCTCGTAGTGGGTCTCCTTGCGGAAGCACCACGAGCAGACGGTGACGAGGGTGTCGTCGGCGACCTGCCGGCCCTGGTGGTCCAGGTAGACGGCGTAGCAGGAGGCGGAGGGCAGGCCGAGCCCGGCGGGTTCGAGGGCGGCGGCCGGCCAGTGGCCGCGCGTGCCGTCGAAGGGGGTGGTGAGCCGCTTCTCCAGGTCGAGGGGGGCGGCGAGGACGGCCTGGTGGGGGAAGTTGTCGTAGTAGTCGAGCCGCGCCAGGTCGGCGGCGGGCAGCAGCGGGGGCATGGTCATCGGGCGGGCGCCCGCGGACACGCCCCAGCGCTCGAAGGTGTCGTCGAGGAGCCGCAGCAGGCGGGTCCCCTCCGGTCCCAGGGACGGCAGGCCCCTGGTCGCCCCGACGGTCTCGGGGAGGGTGGCGGTCATGGTCGGTGCACCTCTCGGGTGAGGGCTCTCGGGTGAGTGCTCCCGGGCGGTCTCAGAGGACGGGCAGGCTGTCGTCCGAGAAGATCCCGGTCTTCAGGAAGAAGCCGAGCGGCTTGCGGATCGCCTTCCGCTCGTGGGCGCGGCGGGCCGGGTCGGCGATCAGCGCGTTGCGCAGGCCGAGCGGGTCGGCGATGCCGGCGTCCCGGTACACGTGGGGGTTGTAGAGGGAGTTGACGCTGTAGACGACGTACCGCTTGAGGTACGCCTCCACCTCCCGGACGCGGGCGGCGGGGACGGCCTCGCACATGCGCCGGTACAGGAGGGAGACGAGTTCGCGGCCGAAGGCGATGTGGCGGGACTCGTCCTGGTGGTGGATGCGGTTGACCTCGCGGATGGTGTGGCAGAGGGAGGTGTCCTTCGCCATCCGGGAGTTGTAGTGGTCGACGAGCTCCTCGAAGAAGAGGATCCGGGTGAAGACGAGGAAGTTCTCGACCTCGGGCTCCCAGGCGGCGTCGGCGCGCATGGCGGTGGAGCCGTAGATCTTGTGGCCGTAGCGGCGGCAGAACTCGGAGAAGAACCACATGTGTTCGTTCTCCTCGCCGATGAAGTGGTGGAAGAAGTCCGAGGGGACCTCGAAGCCGGGCATGTGGATGCGGCCGACGACCTCGATGAGGAGTTCGCGGATGCCGTGCACGTTGAGGCTGTAGAAGTTGATCGACTCCCACTTCGACAGGCGCTGCAGCGTTTCCTCGCCGAGGGTGTCGTAGTGCTCGGTGCCGAAGACGGTGAGCAGCTCCGGCGTCATCCAGAAACGGTTCTCCTCCAGGGTCTCGGGCCACTGGAAGGTCTGGTACGGGTTGTAGTAGTCCTCGACCGAGCGCTCGCTGAGGCGGTTCAGGACCTCCAGGAAGCGGTCGTTGACGGGCAGGGGGGCGGTCACGCCCATGGTCTCGCTCCTCGTGAGGTGGGGTTACGGCCGGACTTCGTAGACCGCGTTCACCGGGGTCTCGGTGGCGCGCCGCCAGCGGGTGAAGCCGGCCTCCTCGGCGATGGCCCGGAAGGCCTTCTCGCCGGAGTGGTTGCCGAGGGCGTGCGGGCCGCGCTGGGCGACCGCGACCGGCAGGCACATCACGGCGGACAGGGCCATGAACATGCGGGCGGCGGGGGTCTGGGTGTCGACGTCCTGCGGGGAGACGTTCGACTCGACGAGCATCCAGGTGCCGTCGGTGTCCAGGGACTTGTGGACGTGCTGGGCGGCGGCGACCGGGTCGCCCATGTCGTGCAGGGCGTTGAAGAAGCACACCAGGTCGTAGCCGGAGCCGGGGTAGTCGTCGGCGGAGGCGACGTCGAAGACGACCCGGTCCGAGAGCCCGGCCTCCTCGGCCAGCTCGCGGGCGATCGCGATGGCCTCCTCGGAGTAGTCGAAGCCGTGCACGGTGGCGTTCGGGAACGCCTTCGCGATGAGGAGGGTGGTGTGGCCGACGCCGCAGCCGACGTCGGCGACGGTGCCGCCGTTCCGCAGCTTCTCCGTGACCTCGTGGAGGGAGGGCAGCCAGTCGGGGACGAGCTTGTGCTCGTACGCCGGCTGGAAGAAGGAGCCCATGCCGGTGTCGAGGGCCGCGTCGTGCTCGGCCCAGCCGACGCCGTCGCCGGTGCGGTACGCCTCGACCAGCAGGTCCTCGGTGGCGTACAGCGCCTTGAGGGCGGTGAAGAAGCCGGCGGCGAAGGTGACGGCCTTCGGGTCGGCGAGGACCTCGGCGTGGTCGGCGGGGAGCGTGTACGTGAGCGAGCTCGGGTGCCGCTCGACGTACCCGGCGGAGAGCTGGGCGTGCAGCCACTCCTCGACGTACCGCTCGTCCGTGCCGGTCGCCTGCGCCAACTGGGCTGCGGTCAGAGGACCTTCGGAGGCGAGGGCCTTGTACAGGCCGAGGCGCTCGCCGAGGGCGACGGTCAGGCCGCGGACGGCGGCGCCGGCGTCGCCGATGACCCGCTGGTGGAAGTCGTGGGCGCTCACGCGGCCACCTCCTGGTCGAATCCGGGCGCGGCCGGCAGGTCGCACGTGAAGAGGAAGGAGCGGGGGACGCCGGGGATCGTGCGGGCCGGGACCGGGTAGGGCCAGCGGTCGAAGTCGGCGCCGGCCTCGCCGGGCTGCTTCACCTCGCGGACGGACCAGCCGCACTCGGCGAGCAGCGCCTCGGGCTCCTCGGTGCCGAAGAGCCACGGGTTGCCGTCCTCCTCCAGGGCCTTCATGAAGTCGCGGGCCAGCGGGTTGACGAGGGCGGCCCGGGAGATGACGTCGCCGAGCAGCACGGTGCCGGGCGCGGAGTGGGCGGCGAGCGTCGCGATCAGGGTGCGCACGGCCTGCTCGGGCAGGAAGAACAGCAGGCCCTCGACGACCCAGAGGACCGGCTCGTCGCTCTTCCAGCCGGCCTCCTTGAGCGGGCCGGTCCAGTCCTGGGTGAGGTCGACGGGGACGGCGACGCGGGTGCGGCCGGCCGGCCGCGGCTCGTCCTTCAGCATCCGGGCCTTGGCGTCGAGCAGCGCGGGGCGGTCGAGCTCGTAGACGGTGACGCCGTCGGGCCACGGCAGCCGGTAGAAGCGGGTGTCCATGCCGGCGGCGAGGAACACGACCTGGCGGATGCCGCGCTCCTGGACCGCCTGCACGATGGCCCGGTCGAGGTAGGTGGTGCGGATGGCGAGGAACGGCACGATGCCGCCGCCGGCGTAACGCTTCAGCAGCTCGACGCCGGTCTCGTCGGCGACGGTGCGCGCGTAGGGATCGGCGAACAGCCGGTCCTCGCGCTCGGTCTCCAGGGCGCGCGCGGCGGCGGTCCACTGGGCGGTGCGGGATACGGCCTCCACGGGAGGTCCCCCTTCGGTCGGGAGTGCGGTGGGATACGGACGGCCGTGTTCAGGGCCGGGCGGGGGCGTGCGGTCCCGTCGACGGGCATACGGACCCGTCGGGGCTGGGCGCGCGCCCCCGTCAGGCGGTCATGACCGGGACACAGACCTTGGCCCGGGCGCCCGTGCAGCCGACGGGGTCCTCGGCCGCGGGCATCGACGACGGATGCGCGGCCTCGGTGTCGGCGGGGCGCCGGCGGAAGATGCTGTGCAGGATCATGCTGAACACGGCCGTCCCGTCGGCGGCCACGAGCGTGCACCGCGGCTTGACGGTGCCGGTGGCGCGGTTGAACGGCGACGGGGTGGCGCCGAGGATCTCGACGCGCGCGGCCAGGACGTCGCCGGGGCGTACGGGGCGCAGATAGCGGACCTCGTCGATGCCGGGCGAGCCGAGGCAGTCGCTGTAGGCGAGCAGGCCGTCCACGTACCGCCGCATGAAGAGCGACTGGGTGTGGAAGCCGCTGGCGATCAGGCCGCCGAACGGCGAGTCCTTCGCCCGCTCCGGGTCCGTGTGGAAGGGCTGCGGGTCGAAGCGCCGCCCGAACTCCAGCACCTCCTCCGCGGTGACGGTGACGGTGCCCAGTTCATGGACGTCGCCGGGCCGGAAGTCCTCGAAGTAGCGCATCGGACGCCCCCCTTGACCTAGGAGTTCTACGTTTCCTGGCATCACCCAATCTACGAATGACTCATTTATTTTGTCAACCCAAAAGAAGCCGGAAGGGCTCTCGACTAGCCCCGGGCGAGGGCCTGTTCGAGGTCCGCCCACAGGTCGTCGACCGCCTCGATGCCGACCGACATCCGCACCAGGCCCGGCGCGATCCCGGCCGCCGCCAGCGCGGCGCCGTCCAGCTCGCGGTGGGAGGTGGATGCCGGGTGGGTCAGCAGCGTCTCGACCCCGCCGAGCGAGAGGGCGAGCCGGCCGAGCCGCACCCGCTCCACCAGGGCCCGGCCCGCCGCCCGGCCCCCGTCCAGCTCGAAGGAGAGCAGCCCCCCACCGCCCGAGAGGACCTTCCGGGCGAGGCCGTACGAGGGATGGCCCGGCTGCCACGGGTAGTGCACGGCCGTCACCCGGGGGTGGACGCGCAGCAGCTCGGCGAGCGCGGCGGCGTTGGCGCAGTGCTCGCGCATCCGCAGCGGCAGCGTCGGTATCCCGCGCAGGACCAGCCAGGCGGCGAACGGGTCGGCGCTGGCGCCGAGTTCGACCGTGCGCGGCCAGATCCGGCGGCGCAGCTCGTCGTCCGCGAAGACGGCCGCGCCGCCCAGCACGTCCGAGTGGCCGGCCAGGTACTTGGTGGCGGAGTGCACCACGACGTCCGCGCCCAGCTCCAGGGGCCGGCACAGGACGGGCGAGGCGAGCGAGTTGTCGACCACGCTCGTCACCCCGAGCCGGCGGGCGGCGGCGAGCAGCCCCGGCAGGTCGGCCACCCGCCCGGTGGGGTTGGCGATCGTCTCCAGGACCAGCACGCGGGCCGCCGGGTGGACGGCCGCCGCCTCGAACTCGGCGACGTCGTCCCCGGAGACGTACACGACCTGGATCCCGTACCGCTCGGCGAGGTCGGACAGGACGGAGAACGTGCCGCCGTACAGGCAGCGCTGGGCGATCACCCGGTCGCCCGGCCTGAGCAGCGCGAGCAGGACGCCGCTGATCGCGCCCATGCCGGAGGCGAAGGCGATCGCGCCCGCGCCGCCCTCCAGTCCGGCGAGGGTCTGCTCCAGGGCGCGGACGGTCGGGTTGCCGCGGCGGCTGTAGACGTACCGGCCGTCGGGTCCGGCCATCGCGTCGGCCAGCTCGGCGGCCGAGTCGAAGGCGAAGGCGGAGGACTGCACGAGCGGCACGGACAGCGGCCAACTACCGTCGGCGAAGGGTTCGTTGACGACGTGCACGGCGCGGGTGCTCAGTTCCATGGTCTTCCTCTCCGAGGGGGTACGGAAAAACGGGTACGGAAAAGGGGCCGCCCGACGTCCGGGACGGACATCGGCGGCCCCGTCGGGGACGGACATCGGGGGCGGGGATCAGGCGGCGACCTTCTCGCCCTGCGGGGCGGAGGCGGCGGCCTCGGCGGCCACGGCCTTGTCGCCCTTCATCACCAGGAGGGTGATGACGCCGCCGAGCGCGGCGACGACCGCGGCGCCGATGAAGGCGGCCGAGAAGCCGTCGGTGAGCTTGGGCAGGTTGCCGAGCTGGTCGGCGCCCTGCGACATGGCGACCGCGGTGAGGGCGGCGAGGCCGAGCGCGGAGCCGACGTTGTAGGTGGTGTTGACGATGCCGGAGGCGAGGCCGGCCTGCTCCTGCGGGGCGCCGGACATCGCGGCGATCATCGCCGGGATGTAGGCGAGGGACATGCCGAGCGCGGCGACCAGCGAGGCCGGCAGGACGTCGACCAGGAAGGAACCGGTCGGCGGCACGGCCGCCAGCCAGACCAGACCGGCCGCGAGGACCAGCAGACCGCCGGCGATGAGCGGCTTGGCGCCGATCTTCATCATCAGGCGGGAGGTGATGGCCGTCATGAAGATCATGAGGAGCACGGTCATCGGGAGCAGCGCGGCACCGGACTCGAAGGCGCCGAAGCCGAGGACCTGCTGGAGGTAGAGGTTGAGGAAGTACCACATCGGGATCCAGGCGGCGCCGAGCAGCGTCATCGCCAGGTTGGCCGAGCCGAGGCGCGGGACCCGCCAGACGCTGAGCGGCATGAGCGGCTCGCGGACCGACTTCTGGATCACGAAGAAGAGGATCAGGAGGGCGGCGGCGCCGACCAGTTCGAGGATGGTGGAGGTGGCGCCCCAGCCGACCTCGGGGGCACGGACGACGGCGAAGACGGCGAGTGCGAGGCCGGCGGTGACGGCGACGGCGCCGAGGACGTCGACGGAGCCGCGGCGGGACTCGACGTTCGGGAGCAGCTTGGTGGCGGCGAGGGTGGCCAGGCCGATCGGGATGTAGATGATGAAGACCCACTGCCAGCTCATCCACTCGGTGAAGACACCGCCGAGGAAGACGCCCGCGGTGCCGCCGGCCGGGGCCGCGGCGCCGTACAGCGCCATCGCCTTGCCGAGCTCCTTCGGGTCGTGCATGAACAGCATCATCAGCAGGGTCATCGCGGAGGGCGCGATGAGCGCGCCGCCGACGCCCTGGACGGCGCGGCCGACGATCTCGACCCAGGCGGTCTGCGCGGCGGCGGCCACGACCGAACCGGCGATCATGACGGCCCAGCCGGAGACGAAGATCTTCCGGGCCCCGACGAGGTCGGAGAGGCGTCCGCCGAGGAGCAGCAGACCGCCGAAGACGATCACGTAGGCGTTGAAGATCCACTGGAGCTCGCTCTGCGAGAAGCCCAGGTCCTTCTGCATCTCGGGGAGCGCCACTCCGATGATCGAGGTGTCCATGATGACCATGAACTGGGCGGCGGCGAGCACGAGGAGTGCCCACCAGCGCCGGGGGTTGACGTTTGACATCGCACTGCCCTTCACTCGCGGCCGACCGGTGGCCTGGGCCGGTTACATACCCCTGGGGGGTACCTTCGCGGAGCACCGTAACATACCCATGGGGGGTATGTAAGAGCGGGATGAGGGAGATCTTCCGCCACACGGGGAGGGCGGATCGCCGGGGTCGCGCCCCCGAGCGGCGCCCGTCCGGCGGGCAGAATGCGGCCATGACCGCACCCGAGGAAGCCGCCGCGCAGGACCTCGACCTGCTCCGGCGCTGGAACGCCACCCTGCTCGCCGCCCGCGCCGGCCGCGAGGGCCCCGACCCCGCCCCGTACGGCCGCGACCTGCTCGGACGCTGGGCCGAGCCGCAGCGCCGGTACCACACGGTCACCCATCTGAAGGCGGTCCTCGACCGGATCGACGAGCTCTCCGACCAGGGCGGCGAGGGCGGGGAGCTCGAACTCGTCCGGCTCGCCGCCTGGTTCCACGACGCCGTCTACCGCCCCGAGCGCTCCGAGAACGAGGAGCGCTCGGCCCACCTCGCCGAACGCGCCCTGCGCGAGGCCGGGTTGACCGAGCACGAGGTCGCCGAGGTGGCCCGCCTGGTCCGCCTCACGGTCACCCACGACCCGGCCCCCGGCGACCTCAACGGCGAGACCCTCTGCGACGCCGACCTGGCGATCCTCGCCACCGACCCCGATACCTACCGGGGGTATGCGGCGGCCGTCCGCGAGGAGTACGCCTTCGTCCCCGACGACGCCTTCCGCGAGGGCCGCGCCGCCGTCCTGCGCCAACTCCTCGGCCTGCCCCGCCTGTTCCGGACGCCGTACGGCGCGGCGGTCTGGGAGGAAAAGGCCCGCGAGAACATCGAGAAGGAACTCGCGGAGCTGACGGCGCACTGACGTCGGGGGACCGAAGCCGAAACGTAATCCGGCACCGACACTACCGTCGGTAAGATCATTTCGTTTGGGATCCGACCCGCACGCACGCGAACGCCCGGAAAGAACGAAGAACATGAAATTGCGCAGGGCCCTTCCCCTCGTCGCCGTGATACCGGCCCTTTTCCTGGCGACCGCGTGCAGCGGTGAATCCGCGGATTCCGGCGGAAAGAATGCGAAGCCCGCCGGGAAGAGCGCGCCGAGCGCCCAGGAGAAGGAGTCCGCGGAGGCGAAGAAGCTCGGCACGCTCGACACGCCGGCCCTGGAGAAGGCCGTCCTGACGGGCACGGTCGCCGGCATGGAGGCGAAGAAGGTCGCCAAGGCGGAGGTCGAGGCGGGACGGAACATGGAGGCCGACCGGAAGGAGTGCCAGCCGCTGGCCAGCATGATCGGCGGCTTCACCCACATCGCCCCGGTCGCCACCGCCCACCGCTCCCTCCAGGGCGCCAAGGCCACCGACGCGACCGTCGGCTCCATGTGGCTGGCCTCCCACTCCGAGGAGAACGCCACCCGGGTCATGGACGAGCTCGGCACCGCCGTCACCGCCTGCCCCCAGGGCTTCAAGACCCTCGGCCTCACCTACGGCAAGGTCGAGAAGCTGCCCGCGCCGAAGCTGGGCGACCAGGCCGTGGCGTACCGGATCACCGGCGACATCGGCAAGCAGAAGGTCCCGATGACGTACACGGTCGTCCGCAGCGGCAACGTGATCGCGGCCTTCTACGGCGTCAACATGCTCGACCCGAAGCAGGCGGCGATCCCGCAACCGGTCGTGAAAGCCCAGCTCGACCGGCTCTGAGACCCGGACGCGAGGAAGGGGGCCTCCCCGGTGCGCGGTGCACCGGGG
>NZ_JBHYKM010000024.1:30310-30925 GCF_042741435.1 Streptomyces sp. NPDC058955
CCTCCCGGGCGCCCCCCCCCCGAGCGTGCCACCCCCCCCCCCCGCGCGCCCTCTCCCCCGGCGCGCGGGGGGGGGGGCCCCGCGGGGGGGGGGGGCGCGGGGCGCCCCCCCCCATACCACATCCGCTCAGGCGGTCCGGATGGCCCGGTCGATCTCCGCACCCGTGCGGGCGACGACCGTCGGAGTGCCGTCCGTCAGGACGTCCGGCAGCTGGTTCCGGGCCTCGTCGGCCTGGAGCACGACGGGCCCGCCCGGGATGACGAGCACGGCGTCCAGGCGCCGCAGGAGGTCGGCCAGGAGGTCCATGACCCCGCCGCCGCCGAAGCGGTTGAAGGTGATGCCGTCCGGGGGGTTGAGGTACACGTCCGCCTCCTGCCCGTCCGCCGTCCGCACCGACAGGACGTCCGCACCGGGGTCCCGGCCCGCCACGAAGGGGTCGAGGACCTCGCGGGCGACGGCCATGTCCAGCGGGACCGTCTCTCCGTTCTCGAACCGCATCACGAAGATGTCGTAACTCACGTCTCTCCCGACGGAAGGAACACGGGGCCGGCACCCCCCGCGACACCCCGGGGGCCCGCGCCGCCGGGCCGGGGGTGTTGGGGGAGTGTATAAGAA
>NZ_JBHYKM010000024.1:30935-79888 GCF_042741435.1 Streptomyces sp. NPDC058955
GAGATCTACCAAAACAATAGACATTATGATGATTAGACACATCCAGCCGCCCCCCCGGCCTCCGCGCGCGCCCCCCCCGCCCCCGGGCGGGGGCGCCCCCCCCCCCGCGCCGGTCAGGGTGTGGTGGGCGGAGTGTAGACGACCGTGATCCGCTTGAGGTCGTCCGTCGCCGCGAAGACCGCCTTGGCCTTCTCGTAGACGTCCTCCTCCGCGATGTGCCAGGTGATCGGCGTGTTCGGGGCGGCTTCCACCTGATACCTCGCCTGCTTGACGAAGTCCACCTCGACCACGGTCTTGTTGTAGCTGTTCATCATCGCGGAGTACCCGGGTCCCTTGGCCTCCAGGAGAACGCCCCCCTTGTAACCGTCGAGCTTGAGCTCGCCCTTGGGGTTCGGCGTGTTCCTGAGCAGATAGCCGAAGCCTTCCGGAACTCCCGTGATCTGGAACTCGTAGGCAATGGCCCGGGCGCTCTTGCCGCCTTCCTTGGAAATGTTCCAGACGCCCGGACCGCCCATCTCCACCCAGCACTGCGGATTGGCCGAGGTGCTGGAGACGGAGAAGGCGGCGAGGGAGAAGGCCGACGGGGTGACGTTGTCGACCTTCTGGCACGCCTGCTGCAGCCGCTGGATGATCTTCGTGCCGATGCCGGCGATGGCGCCCTCGGTCAGACCGATGGAACGCAGCGCCACCCATGCCTCGGTGAAGCCGATGCCGGTCTTGACGGCCGCGTCCAGCGACATCATCGCGGCCTTGGCCCCCTTGAACAGGGCACCGGCGACGAACCAGCTCGCCGCCCAGGCGCAGTCGCCCCAGCTGCCGCCCGACAGACCCGGGGTGATCAGCTTGGCGCAGCCGATGAAGTCCCCGAGGAGGACGTCGACCGGATCGATGCCCGCGTTGAACTCGATCATCGAGATGACGTTCGTGAGGCGCTCGGTCTTCACGTCGGTCACGTCGGGGCCGAGGTAGATCGTGTCGGCGTTCGGGCAGCTGCCCGTGTACGACTCCGGCGAGGCCAGGCACATGTACAGGTCGACGTGCGACCGGTACGTGACGTCGGCGGTGATGATGCAGTCGCCGACGTGGTAGATCGGGTTGCAGTTCTCCTTGACGACGTTCTGCGGCTCGCCGATGTACTCGATGTGGTCGAGGACCGCCCACACCCCGCCGATGCCGGTGGTGACACCCTGCTGGATCTGCTCGGTGTTCCCGGTCGTCTCCGTCCGGTCCGCCGCCGCCTGGGCCTCCTCGGCCGCCTCGCGGGCGCCCGCGGCGGCCTTCTCCGCGGCGGACGCGTCGATCTCCGCCTGGTCGGCGGTGGCGCGGGCGCTGGCCGCGTCCGCCTCCGCCTGGGTGGCGACCTCGCGGGCGTGGGCGGCGTCCTTCTCCGCCTCCGTCGCCGCGTTGTCGGCGGCGATCGCGTCCTGCTCGGCGTCGTTCGCCGCCCAGTTCGCCGCCATCGCGTCATTGCCGGCCGACATCGCGTAGCCGTCGGCGCGTTCCGCCGACGCCTGTGCGGCCTTGGCGTCGGCCGCGGCCTGCGCGGCCAGCGCCTTCGCCTCGGCGGAGAACTCCTCGGCGAGACCGGCCGTGGCGGCCGCGATCGCCGCCTGCTGCTGCGCCACCGTCAGGGACGACTGTCCCGTCAGGACGGCGAACGCGGCGGAGCTGTCCTCCTCCTGGTACGGCGTGCCGAGCGCGATCGCGTCCTGCGCCGGCCGGGTCACGGCGGCGGCGGAGGCACCGGCCGCGAGCGAGGACGCCACGGCCGCCTGGGCCTTGCCGGCGGTCACCGCCGCCCAGTTCGCGGTCTGCTGCGCCTCGGTACGGGCGGCGGCCGCCTCGGTCTTGGCGGTCTTGGCCGCCGTGCTCGCGAGGGCGGACTGCGCCTTGGCGCCCGCGGCGTCGGCCGCGGCCGCCTCGGAGGCGTCGATGGCCTCGGCCGCCTTCGCGTGCGCCGTGGAGGCGGCACCGACGGCGACCAGGTACGACGCCCAGGTGGCGTCGGCCGCGGCCCGGGCCCGGGACGCGGCGCCCTGCGCCTTGGTGGCGGCCTCGCGGGCGTTGACGGCGGCGGCCGTGGCCGCGTTCGCCGACGCGCGCGCGTTGGTGGCCGCCGTGGTGGCGGTGTCCGCGGCGGAGCGGGCGCTGGTGGCGGCCGCGCGGGACGCCTCGGCGGCCTCCGTGCCCTCGTCGGCGGCGGCGTTGGCCTCCAGGGCCTCGGCCTTCGCGATCAGCGAGTCGCGCCGCTGCTCGGCCTCCAGGGCGTCGTCGCGTGCGGCGACCGCGTCCCGCTCGGCCTGTTCGGCGACCTTCCGCTGGTCGGAGGCGACCACGCCGGACGCCTCGGCGGAGACGCGAGCGTCGCTCGCGATCCGGCCCTGGGCGACGGCGTCGGCCTCGTGACCGGCGGCGATGTCCCGCTCGCGCTCGGCGGTGGCCCGGTAGGCCGCCGCGTTGGCACGCTCCAGCTCGGCGATCGCACGGGTCCGCTGCGCGTCGGCGGCGGCCTGTCGGGCCCGCTCCTCGGCGGCGGCCGCGTCCTCCTTGGCCTTCTTCGCGACGGCCGCGTTGTTCGCGGCGGAGGTGGCGTACGCGTCGGCGCTGTCGGCGGCGGCCTTCGCCTGGGCGGCGGCCTCCTGGGCGGCGATGCGGCGGAACTCGGTGTTGACCGCGTGCGCCTCGGTCTTCGCCAGGGCCAGCAGGGCCTGGGAGGTGGAGACCGTGGCGTTGGCCGCGTTCAGGGCCGTCTCCGTCGCCTTGGCGGCGGCGGTGGCGGCGGCGCCCGAGGCGCGGGCGACCTGCACCGACTGCTGGGCGTACATCAGGCCCCGGCCGCGCGGCACCTCGGCCGCGTCGGCGATGGTCCACGCCTGCTGCTGGGCCGTGACCGCACGCGCCGAGGCGGCGTTGGCGGCGGTGGCCTGCTGGGCCGCGGCCGTCTTCAGTGCCTGGACGCGGCCGCGGGCCTTGGCGAGGTCCGTGTTCGCCCGGTCGAAGAGCGCCTGCTTCGGCTTGAGGATGTGGTCCGGGTCGCGCTCCAGTTCGTCGTGCCAGTACTTCTGCCAGCGCAGGATCTGGTCAGCGAGCCACGCCTGGCCGATGGCCTCCACCATGTTGTCGGTGGCGGCGCGGGTCGCCGCGGCGGCGTCCGCCTCGGCCTGCATGATGATCGCGCGCGGCGCGGCCTGGCCGGCGTACTCGGCCTCCCACTCGACGGACGCCTGCGAGGCGGCCTCGCTGAGCGCGTTGCGCGGGTCGGCCGGGTCGGCGTGGTTGCAGGTGGCCCACGCCTGCTTGAGGTGCTCGACCTCGGCGCGGAAGGCGGGGCTGTCGGCGGTCACCTTGCCGGCGGGGAAGCCGCCGTGCCGCAGGTACTGGGCGATGTCGGCGGCGGTGGTGCCGCCGGCCCAGCGGGTGTTGGCGACGTTCGAGTCGCGCAGCATCCAGTCGGCGGCGAAGTCGTGCCAGGCGTCCTTGCCGCGGTTCTGCTCGGTGATCTCCCGCGCCTTGGCGACGGCCTCGGGACCGGCGTTGGTGTGCCCGTCCCAGCCGATGCGGTCGATGAGCTTCGCCTGCGTGGAGTGGGTGAAGCCGAGGATGTCGGCGCCGAACTCCGGTGCGTGCAGGGTGATGCCCTCGTCGAAGGAGCTCATCGCGTACGGCCGGTTGGCGTCCTCCAGGATCGCCCTGCGGGCCGCGATGGTGTCCAGGTACGCGTACCCGGCCACCTTGTCCTGGTCGCCGGCGATGCCCAGCGGCATCAGCTTGATCCAGCCGAGGTCGCCGACGACGGCGCGCAGCTGCTCGTCGGTGCCGGTGAGGCCTTCGATGGCCTTCGCCTTGGTCTTCGCGCCGCCGGCGTGCAGGGCGACGCCGGTGAGACAGCGGTCGAGGCGCGGGGTCTCCCGCGCGTCACGGATGACCTCGGTCAGCTCGTTGAGGCGGCGCAGGGCGTTGTCGGCGTCGTGAAAGATGCGCCGGACGCCGTCGGAGACCTGCTCGACCGCCGTGGCGAGCGCGGGCATGCGGCCCACGATCACGGCGTTCGAGGCGACGTCGACGAGCTGCCACAGGCACTCCTCGACGTCCGAACCGGCCAGGCACTGCTTGACCTTGGTGGCGTCGAGCTGCTCGAAGAGGATCTGCCCGCCGTTGTCGGTGGCCCACTTGACGATGTCGACGGAGACGGCGGCGATGCCCTCCCGGTAGTCGTCGACACAGGTCTGGCCGCAGGCGTCGAGGAGGATCTTCTCCTCGCGCTCACCGAGCACCGGCCAGTTGTCGGCGCCGCCCTCGATGGGGGTGACGCCCTCGGCCAGCGCGTCCTTGTGCGCGGCCTCGTTCTTCGCCCGCTGCTCCTCCTCGGCCTTCTTCGCCGCCTCCTCGGCGGCGGTGGAGTCGCCGGTGGCGTCGGACGCCTTGGACTCCGCGTCCTCGGCGGCCTGTTCGGAGTCAGCGGCCTTCTTCGCGGCGTCCGCCGCGGCCTCGCCGGCCCGGCCGGCCTTCTCCTGTGCCTCTGCGGCGTGCCGTTCGGCGTCGGTGGCCTCCCGGTCGGCCTCCACGGCGGCGTCATTGGCCTCGTCGGCGGTCGTACGGGCGCCGGCCGCGTCGTTCCCGGCCTGCTGGGCGTGGCCCGCGGCGGCCTCGGCGGCCGTGCTGGCACCAGCCTGGGCGTCGGTCGCGCGGGCGGCGGACGCCTGGGCGCGGGTGACGGCCTCGACGGCGCGGACCGAGTCGGCGGCGGCGCGGGCGGCGGCCTCGGCGGCGAGCTTCGCGTCGCCCTGGGCCTGGGCCGCGGCGGCCTCGGCGTCGGCGGCGGCCTGGGCGGCCTCGGCGGCCTTGGCCTCGGCGGCGGCGGCCTGCTGTTCGGCGATCGTCTTCGACGACTGGCCGACGAGCACGGCGAACGCGGCGGAGGCGTCCTTCTCCTGGTACGGCGTACCGGTGGCGAGCGCCTCGCCGGCTGCGGCGACCGCTTCCCTGGCCACGTCACGGGCGGCCAGCGCGGCCTGTCCCGCGGCGTAGGCGCGGCCGACGACGACGGCCGCGGACTTCACCGCGTCGTCGGCGTCGGTGCGGGCGGCGGCGGACTCCTGCTGCGCCTTGGCGGCCAGCGCGGTCGCGTTCTGCGAGGCGGTGGCCGCGTTGTCCGCGCGGATCGCCGCGTCCTGCGAGGCGTCGAGGGCGGTGGCGGCGGCGGCGCGGGCCGTCGACGCGGCGCCGAGCGAGGTGTAGTACCCCTCCCACGCCTTGCTCGCGCTCGCCTCGGCGCGCCGGGCGGCGCCCTCGGCGGTGGTGGCGGCGGACCGGGCGGTGACGGCGGCGGCAGTGGCCTGGTCGGCGGCGGTCTGCGCGGCCGTCGCGGCCTCCGCGGCCTGGGTGGCGGCCGTACGTGCCGCGGTGGCGGCGGCCCGGGTCTCGGCCGCGGTGGCCGTGCCCTCGGCGGCCGCGGCGGCGGCCTCCAGGGCGGCGGCTCGGGCGGCGGTGGCCAGCTTGCCGCGGAGGGCGGCGACGGCCCTCTCGCGGGCCGCCTGGGCGGCGGCCGCCTTCTCGTCGGCGGTCTTCCGCTTGGCCGTGGCGTCGGTGGACGCCGTGCCGGCGGCGGTGTCGGCGGACTGAGCGGCGGTCTTCTGCGTACCGGCGCGCGCCTCCGCCTCGACGGCCTTGGCGCGCTCGGCGGCGGCCTTGGCCCGCTGGGCGACGGCGGTGGCCTTCTCGGCCTGCGCCTTCGCCCGCTCGCTCGCCGCGGTGGCGGCGGCGGCCTGCGCCTTGTCCCGCTTCTGCTCGGCGGTGGTCCGGGCGGCGACGGCGGTGTCGGCAGCCTCGGCGGCGGCCGTGGCGTTGGCGACGGCGCTGTCGGCGGCGGCCTTCGCCTGGGCGGCGGCCTCCTCGGCGGCGACCCGGCGGAACTCGGTGCTGATCGCCTTCGACTCGGTCTGCGCCTTGGCGAGCAGCGCCTCCGCGTCGGCGATCGTCGCGTCGGCGGCGGCCTTGGCGGTGGCGGTGGCCTTGGCGGCCGCCGCGGTGGCGGCCGAGGAGGCGCGGGCGACCTGCACGGACTGCTGGGCGTACATCAGGCCCCGGCCGCGCGGCACCTTCGCGGTGTCGGCGACGGACCACGCCTCCTGCTGCGCGGTGGCGGCCCGGCCGGCGGCGGTGGCGGCCTTGGCGGCCTGCGCGTTCGCCGAGACGACCAGGGCCGCGGCGTCGGCGCGGAGCTTCGCGAGGTCCGCCGTCGCCGCGTCGTACATCGCCTGGTCGGGCTTGTCGAGGATGGTGTCCGGGTCGGCGGCGAGCGTGTCCTGCCAGTACTTGCGCCAGGTGAGGATCTGCTCGGCGCGCCAGGCGAGGCCGATGGCCTCGATCATGTCGTCGGCGGCCTCGCGGGTCGCCGCGGCGGCGTCGGCCTCGGCCTGGAGGATGACGGCGCGCTGCGGGGCCTGCCCGGCGTACTCCTGCTCCCACTCGACCATGGCGGTCATCACGGGATCGTTGAGCATCCGGCGGGGGTCGACGGGGTTCTGGAAGTCGCAGGCGGCCCACGCCTGCTTGAGGTCCTCGACCTCGACCCGGTAGGCGGGCGAGTCCTTCGCGGGGGCCTCGGTGGCGAAGCCGCCGCGCCGGAGGTAGGAGGCGACGTCGCTGGCGGTGGTGCCGCGCCACCAGTCGGTGTTGTTGACCTCGCCGTCCCTGAGCATCCAGTCGGCGGCCCAGTCGTGCCAGTCGTCCTTGCCGTTGTTCTCGGCGGCGACGGCGCGGGCGCGGGTGACGGCCTCGGGGCCGGCGTTGGTGTGCCCGTCCCAGCCGAGGCGCCAGGCCATCTCCTTCTGGGTGACCATGGTGAAGTGGGTGACGTCCTTGCCGAATTCGGGGACGTGCCACTCCATGTCGTCGCTGGACCAGGCCGATTCGACGTACGGCTTGTTGGCGGCTTCGAGGGCCTTGTTGCGGTCGTAGACGGCGGTGGCGTAGGCGCCGCCGGCGTCCTCGTCGGCGTCACGGGCCTGGCCGAGGGGGCCGTACGGGAGCCAGGCGAGGTCCCCGACGACGGTGCGGAGCTGCTCCTCCGTGCCGGTGAGGCCCTCGATGGCCTTGGCCTTCATCTGCGCGCCGCCGAAGTGGAGCGCCACTCCGGTGAGACAGCGGTCGAGGCGCCGGTCCTCGCCGATGCTGTTGCGGTAGAGGCCGTCGTCCACCTCCGGGGTGGTGTCCGCGGCGGCGGGCGGCGCCTGGACCAGGCCGGTGAGCACGGCGGACGCGGTGACGAGCGCCGTCGTACTGGTGGCCCGGGTGAGGGCGGAGCGGATCCGACGCCGGCGTCTGCCGGCGTCTCCGAGCAATGACATGGTCGTGCCTCTGCGTTCTCGTGATCGGTACGGGCGGCACCGCCCCACGAGGACGTCCGGTTCAGGCATGGGCATGACAGACGAGAGCAGGCAGCACGACGTACGCCGGCGTCCTCACCCCACCCCGTGAGCCGGCGCTGCCGCTTACGGGGCGACGATCCCACGCCGGGCGGCGGCGCCGGAAGATCGAAAAGGGGCAGGGCCGCCGACCTTGATCATCTTGTTACCGCACGTAAGCCCGCAGGTCACCGGGGGCTACATCTCGCATCCCGAGAAGAACCGGAATCCCGGAATGACAGGGACGAACCACCGGTTGACGCATGTCATGCCGTCTCCCTCAGCCGAGCCCACCCCCACGACCGCCCCCTCCCCCACCACCCGGATGCCCCTGGCCGTCTACATCCTCGGCCTCTCCGTCTTCGCGCTCGGCACGAGCGAGTTCATGCTCTCCGGTCTCCTGGAACACATCGCGGCGGACATGGACGTCTCCATCCCGCAGGCCGGGCTGCTCATCTCCGCCTTCGCCATCGGCATGGTCGTCGGCGCCCCGCTGCTCGCCGTGGCCACCCTCCGGCTCCCCCGCAAGACCACCCTGATCGCCCTGATCACCGTCTTCGGCCTCGGCCAGATCGCCGGCGCGCTCGCCCCCAGCTACGGCATCCTCTTCGCGTCCCGCGTGATCAGCGCGCTCGCCTGCGCCGGCTTCTGGGCCGTCGGCGCGGCCGTCGCCATCGCGATGGTCCCGCAGAGCTCCCGGGCCCGCGCCATGGCCGTCATGATCGGCGGCCTCTCCATCGCCAACGTCCTCGGCGTCCCCGCCGGCGCCTTCCTCGGCGAGCACCTGGGCTGGCGCTCCGCCTTCTGGGCCGTGGGCGCCGCCTCCGCGATCGCCCTGGTCGGCGTCGTCACCCGCATCCCGCACATCCCCCTCCCGGAGACGAAGCCCCGCCTCCGCCAGGAGCTCACGATCTACCGCGACCGCCAGGTCCTCCTCTCGATCGTGGTCACCGCCCTCGCCGCCGGCGGCGTCTTCTGCGCCTTCTCCTACCTGGCCCCGCTCCTCACCGACGTCTCGGGCCTCGACGAGGGCTGGGTCTCCGGCGTCCTGGCCCTCTTCGGCATCGGCGCCCTGATCGGCACGACGATCGGCGGCCGCGTCGCCGACGCCCACCTCTTCGGCGTCCTCCTCACCGGCATCACCGCCTCCACCGTCTTCCTGGTGGCCCTGGCCCTCTTCGCCGCCACCCCGGCGGCCACCATCACCCTGGCCTTCCTCCTGGGCGTCTCGGCCTTCTACACGGCCCCCGCCCTCAACGCCCGCATGTTCAACGTCGCCGGCGCCGCCCCCACCCTGGCCGGCGCCACCACCACCGCCGCCTTCAACCTCGGCAACACCGGCGGCCCCTGGCTCGGCGGCACCGTCATCGACGCGAACCTCGGCTACGCCTCCCCCGCCTGGGCGGGCGCCGCCATGACCCTCCTCGCCCTCGCCACGGCAGCGGTCTCCCTCCGCCTGACCCGCCCGGCGAAGTCCCGCGTGGTGATGGGCGCCCAGGGCGCGCCGGCGGAGGCGGCGGAACTGTCCTCCGAACGCAAGGGCTGACCTGCCCCTCAGCCCTCCGGCCACTCCTCCGGCCGCCCCTTCGGGCGGCGGAGGCCCGCCGCCGAGAGGCGGCGGAGGAGTTCCTTGGAGCCGACCGGGAGGGCGCCGGCGGCCACGGCCTTGTCGTACCAGTCGGACGGGATGTCGTAGTGGTCGCGGTCGAAGCCGCGCGCGGGGGCGCCGAGGTCGGCCGCGAAGGCGTGGAGTTCGTCGAAGGAGACGTCGCTGACCAGGTGGGACCACATGCGGCCGTGGCCGGGCCAGGTCGGCGGGTCGATGTAGAGGGTCACCGGCGGAGCCCCGTGCCGCGGGCGGCTCCCACGCGGAACGGGGACCGCCCGCCCGTACCGACCCCCGCGCCGGACCGCCCGCCCGTACCGACGCCCGTGCCGGTTCTCGCGCCCGCGCTCACGTCAGCCCGCCCACCCGGGCCACCACCACGCCCTGCTTGCCGCAGACCCAGTGGGGGTCCGGGCCCAGTTCCGGTTCGACGTCGAGGGCGTGGGGGTCCCCGGAGGAGCAGACGGGGCAGAGGGGCCAGCGGCCGTACGCCTCCAGGAGGGCGTCCTGGACGTCCTGGGCGACCAGGCCCGCCACGTACTCCACGCCCTCGGGCCACTGCTCGACCCACCAGCGGCGGTGCGTCACCGCGTCCTCCACCATCGACACGACCTGCGCGGCGGCCACGTCACGGGCCGCGAGGTCGGCCAGCACCAGCGCGCGAGCGGCGTGCAGCGCCTGCTCCACGGGGTCGATGTCGTCCATGGGGCCATTGTCCACCGAGAGGGGCGGGGGGACGAAGGTCCCCTTCCCCTCCCGCTGCTCCGGGCCCTACGGGCTCTTGTCCGGCCCGCATTCTTGAAAGTATCTTTCAGGTGTGACCCATGACGTGAAGGAAACTTTCAGCAGCGAGGCGCCCCCGGCGCCGGCCGCGCTCGCCGCCAAGGTACGGACCCTCTCCCCTTCCATGACCCGCTCCATGCAGCGGGTCGCCGAGGCCGTCGCCGGGGACCCCGCCGGCTGCGCCGCCCTCACGGTCACCGGCCTCGCCGAACTGACCGGCACCAGCGAGGCCACCGTCGTCCGCACCGCCCGCCTCCTCGGCTACCCCGGCTACCGCGACCTGCGGCTCGCCCTCGCCGGGCTCGCCGCCCAGCAGCAGTCCGGCCGCGCGCCCTCCGTCACCGCCGACATCGCCGTCGACGACCCCGTCGCCGACGTCGTCGCCAAGCTCGCCCACGACGAGCGGCAGACCCTCGCCGACACCGCCGCCGCGCTCGACACCGTCCAGCTCGGCGCCGTCGCCGCCGCCTGCGCCACCGCCCGCCGCATCGACGTGTACGGCGTCGGCGCCTCCGGTCTCGTCGCCCAGGACCTCGTGCAGAAGCTGCTCCGGATCGGCCTCATCGCCCACGCCCACGGCGACCCGCACCTCGCCGTCACCAACGCCGTGCAGCTCCGCTCCGGCGACGTGGCCCTCGCCATCACCCACTCCGGCTCCACCGGCGACGTCATAGAACCGCTCCGGGTCGCCTTCGAGCACGGCGCCACCACGGTCGCCATCACCGGCCGCCCGGACGGCCCGGTCAGCCAGTACGCCGACCACGTGCTGACCACCTCCACCGCCCGCGAGAGCGAGCTGAGACCGGCCGCCATGTCCTCCCGCACCAGCCAACTCCTGGTCGTGGACTGTCTGTTCACCTGCGTCACCCAGCGCACGTACGAGACCGCGGCCCCTGCCCTCGCGGCCTCGTACGAGGCCCTCGCCCACCGCCACTCGCCCCGAACCGCCCGCTGAACCAGGGAAGAAAGCAGCCCACCGTGTCCACCACGTACTCCGAACTCCGCGCCCAGCTGGCCACCCTCACCACCGAGGCGTACCGTCCCGAACTGGCCGAGATCGACCGGCTGTCCACCCTGGAGATCGCCCGCACCATGAACGGCGAGGACCAGAGCGTGCCCGCCGCCGTGGCCCGGCAGCTGCCCGCGATCGCCGCCGCCATCGACGCCACCGCCGAGCGGATGGCCCGCGGCGGCCGGCTGCTCTACCTGGGCGCCGGCACCGCGGGACGGCTCGGCGTCCTCGACGCCAGCGAGTGCCCGCCGACCTTCGCCACCGACCCCTCCCAGGTCGTCGGCCTGATCGCGGGCGGCCCCTCGGCCATGGTCCAGGCCGTCGAGGGCGCTGAAGATTCCAAGGAGCTCGCCGCCGCCGACCTCGACGCCCTCGGCGTCGGCCCCGACGACACCGTGGTCGGCGTCTCCGCCTCCGGCCGCACCCCGTACGCCATCGGCGCCGTCGAGCACGCCCGCGCCGCCGGGGCGCTCACCATCGGCCTGTCCTGCAACGCGGACAGCGCGCTCGCGGCCGCCGCCGAGCACGGCATCGAGGTCGTCACCGGCCCCGAACTGCTCACCGGCTCCACCCGGTTGAAGGCCGGCACGGCCCAGAAGCTGGTCCTCAACATGATCTCGACGATCACCATGATCCGGCTCGGCAAGACCTACGGGAACCTCATGGTCGACGTCCGCGCCTCCAACGAGAAGCTCCAGGCCCGCTCGCGCCGCATCGTCGCGCTCGCGACCGGCGCCCCCGACGAGCAGATCGAGGCCGCCCTCACCGCCGCCGAGGGGGAGGTGAAGAACGCCATCCTGATCCTCCTCGCCGACGTCGACGCCGCCACCGCGGCGCAGCGGCTGAAGGACTCCCGCGGCCATCTGCGCGCGGCGCTGCACGCGACCGCACCCTGAGGCCCCCCTCGCCCCTCCCCTCACAGCAAGGCACCACCGCACATGAGCACAGACGACAAGAACCGCGCCATCGCCGCCGCGATCCTCCCCCTCGTCGGCGGCGCCGGGAACATCGACTCCGTGGCCCACTGCATGACCCGCCTCCGGCTGGGCCTGCGCGACCGCTCGCTCGTCCAGGACGAGGCCCTGAAGGCCCTGCCGTCCGTGATGGGTGTGGTGGAGGACGACACGTACCAGATCGTCCTCGGCCCCGGCACGGTCGCCCGCGTGACCCCCGCGTTCGAGGCCCTGGTGGCCGAGGCGGCCGTGCCGGCCGTGGCGGTGCCCGCGCACTCCGCCGAGGAGCTGGCCGACCGGGGCGCCGCCCTCAAGGCGGAGCGGAAGGCGAGGAACGCGACCCCCTTCAAGCTCTTCCTCCGGAAGATCGCGAACATCTTCGTCCCGCTGATCCCCGCCCTCATCGGCTGCGGCATCATCGCCGGCCTCAACGGCCTGCTGGTCAACCTCGGCTGGCTGCCCGGCGTCACCCCCGCGCTCGCCGCCGTCGCGAGCGGCTTCATGGCCCTCATCGCGGTCTTCGTCGGCTACAACACGGCGAAGGAGTTCGGCGGCACCCCGATCCTCGGCGGCGCGGTCGCCGCCATCATCGTCTACGCGGGTGTGGCGAAGATCGAGGTCTTCGGCCAGGCCCTCTCCCCCGGCCAGGGCGGCGTCCTCGGCGCGCTCGGCGCGGCCGTCCTCGCCGTGTACGTGGAGAAGTGGTGCCGCCGCTGGGTGCCGGAGTCCCTGGACGTCCTGGTCACCCCGACGCTCACCGTGCTCGTCTCCGGCCTGGTCACGATCTTCGGCCTGATGTTCCTCGCGGGCGAGGTCTCGCAGGCGATCGGCGACTTCGCCAACTGGCTCCTGGAGAACGCGGGCGCCGGCGCCGGCTTCCTCCTCGGCGGCCTCTTCCTCCCGCTGGTGATGCTCGGCCTCCACCAGGCCCTCATCCCGATCCACACCACCCTGATCGAGCAGCAGGGCTACACCGTCCTCCTGCCGATCCTGGCGATGGCGGGCGCGGGCCAGGTCGGCGCGGCCATGGCGGTCTACCTGCGGCTGCCCCGCAACGGCTCCATCCGCCGCACCATCAAGTCCGCCCTCCCGGCCGGCTTCCTCGGCGTCGGCGAGCCGCTGATCTACGGCGTCTCCCTGCCGCTGGGCCGCCCCTTCGTCACCGCCTGCGTCGGCGGCGCGTTCGGCGGCGGCTTCGTCGGCCTCTTCAGCATGCTGGGCGACAAGGTCGGCTCCACCGCCATCGGCCCGTCCGGCTGGGCCCTCTTCCCGCTCCTCGACGGCGACAAGGGCCTCGGCCCCACCATCGCGATCTACGCGGGCGGCCTGCTCGTCGGCTATGCCGTCGGCTTCGTCGCCACCTACTTCTGGGGCTTCAGCCGCGCGATGATCGAGGAGTTCGACGTGGACCCCGAGGCGGACGCGACCCCCGAACCGGTGGCCGCCGGCGGCCCCACCCCCGAGCCGGAGCCCGAGCCCGTGAAGGTCTGACGCCCGGACACCGCACGACCCCTTCCTGTACGACTCCGAGGGACGGGGCCGCCGCCTCCACCCGGTTCGCCGCGCCCAGCCGGCGCGTGATCGCGGCCAGGTGCTTCCGGTAGGTGCGTACGGACATGCCCAGCTGGCGGGCGGGCGGCGGAGGAGCTGCCGAGCGAGGAGGTGGACCTGCCGTCGGACGTCGAGCGGGACATCCTGGCGATGCTCCGGGAGGCGGACAAGGACGAGACCGGCTACGCCGCCGGGTCGAGGACGACGCCGACGACGCTGGACACCGGCAGCAGGCCCCAGTACCGGGAGTCCGTGCTGAAGGCCGGGTTGTCGCCGAGGAGGGCGATCCGGCCCGGCGGGACGAGCGCGCCCTCCGCGACGCCGGCGGCCGCGCACACCTCGGGCGGGACCGGCTCGCCGGCCAGCGCGGCGACCCGCTTCACCACCAGCGGCGGGCGGGCGGCCGGGTCCGCGCCCCGGCGGGGCCGGACGAGCCCCTCGGGCGGGGCGACGAGGACGATCCGGCCGGTACGCAGCCGGGCGGCGCCCGTCCGGACGACGAGGACCCGCTGGCCGTCCCGCAGCGCCGGCAGCATGCTCGGCCCGTCGATCCGGAGCCGGGACAGGAAACGGCGCAGCAGCACCAGGAGCAGGGCCAGGCCGCAGGCGATGCCCAGGAACACGTACACGTTCGCGTCACCCCTCCTCAGGACACCGGCACCGCGCCCGGCGCGTCCGAACGGTAGCCGTCCGCCTGCAGCGTGAACAGCTCCGCGTACCGGCCGCCCCGCTCCATCAGCGTCTCGTGGGTGCCCTGTTCGACGACCCGGCCGTCGCCGAGGACGACGATGCGGCCGGCGTCGCGGACCGCGCTCAGCCGGTGCGAGATCACCACCCCGGTCGCGCCGTCCCGCAGGGTGCGCAGGCTGTCGTGGATCTCCTTCTCGGCCTCCGCGTCGAGACCGGCGCTGGGCTCGTCGAGGATCATCAGGTCGGCGTCGGCGCGCATGAACGCCCGGGCCACGGCGACCCGTTGCCACTCGCCGCCGGAGAGCGACTGGCCTCCGGCGCCGCCCTGCTCGCCGTCCGGGACGAAGATCCGGCTGAGGAGGGTCTCGTAGCCGGCCGGCAGCCGGTCGAGCCGGTCGTGGACGCCGGCGGCCCGCGCCGCCCCGGTGACCGCGGCGGTGTCGCCGGCCCGGTCGAGCCGCCCGAGGCCGACGTTCTCGCCGGCGGTCAGGTCGTACCGGCAGTAGTCCTGGAAGACCACGCCGATCCGGCGGCGGTACTCGTCCGGGGTGAAGCGGCGGATGTCGGTGCCGTCCCACAGGATGCGGCCCTCGGTCGGGTCGTACAGCCGGCAGAGCAGCTTCACCAGGGTGCTCTTCCCGGCGCCGTTCAGTCCGACGAGCGCGGTGGCCTCGCCCGCGGCGAGCGTCAGGTCGACCCCGCGCAGCACCCACGGCGAGGTGTCGTCGTACCGGAACCAGACGTTCTCGAAGGTGATCGAGGAGCGCAGCGGCGCGGGCCGCTCGACCGGGCCGTCGGGCTGCCGCAGGTCCGGGGCGAGGTCGCGCAGGGCCCGGTAGGAGACGAAGGTGAGGAGGGCCTGGTAGGCGTTGCTGCCGGTGTTCGCGAGCTGGCCGACGCCGGTCTGGATGGCGGCGGTGGCGGCGAGGAAGACGGAGACGTCGCCGACGGAGAGGGTGCCCGCGCCGACGGCCCGGACGACCCAGACGAGCCCCGCGCCGTAGACGGCGACGCCGAGCACGGACGGCCCGACTCCCCTGACCAGGTTACGGAGTTCGGTGCGGCGCTCGGCCTCGGAGGCGGCCACCAGCTCGGCCCGCGCCCGGTCCTTGAAGTGGTCCTGGAGTCCGAAGAGCCGGATCTCCTTCACCGCGTCGGTGTCGGTGAGCAGGCTCGCGTAGAACATCTGGCGGCGGCTGCGCGCCACGATGTCCCGGATGACGGCGGCCCGGCGGCGGCCCGCGGTGAGCTGGGTGCGGAAGGTCGGCAGCGCCATGACGACGGTGAGCGCGCCGAGCAGCGGGTTGAGGACGCAGACCGTGATCAGGAAGCCGAGGAAGGTCACCAGCGCCTGGACGCCGCCGACGACCGAGCCGATCAGCATGCCGGGCGCGGAGGAGCCGGCCTCCTGGGCGAGCCGCAGCTCGTCCTGGAAGGCCGGGTTCTCGAAGTACCGCAGCCCGGGCAGCCGGTTGACACTCTCGAACAGCTCGTCCTGGACGCGGAGTTGGACCCGCCGGGCGTGCTGTTCGCGGAGGAAGTCGGTGACGGCGGGGACGAGCGCGATGCCGAGGCTGACCGCCACGAGGAGGACGGCGACGCGGACCAGGGCGTCCGTGGGCCGGTGCTGGGTGATCGCGTCGAAGAGTTCGCGGACGAGGAGCGCGGCGGCGGCGGGCAGCAGGCCCGCGACGACGCTGCCCGCGAGGTGGAGCACGAGCGCGCCCCGCCCGGCCCGCCAGGCGAGCCCGGCGGCGGTCCGCCCGGCCCCGAGCACCTCCGCCCTCGGCTGCTTCACCGGGAGGCGGCGGCCGTCGGGGCGGCGGGGGCGACCTGGCCGCGGTCGCTGATCCGGCCCTCGGCGTCGACGTCGAGGTAGCTGGGCCAGCGGACGATGCCGAAGGAGGCGGAGGCGCCCTCGGAGCCGGCGGCCTCGGTGACGACCCGGGCGACGGGATCGAGCAGGTCGATCATCCGCTGCCGTTCGGGGCCGCCGCCCTTGAGGAAGACGAGCACATGATCCCGGCCACCCGGGAAGTCCTTCGCCATGCGGGCGAATTCCGGTGCCTGCTCGACGCAGGGCCCGCAGGTCGTGGAGAGGAATCCGATGACGGATCCGTTCGCGACGGAATTCCGGTCGATCTCCTCTCCGGAATGCGTGTGGGTGCGGAATTCGGGGACGGGGGAACCGTCGGGAAGCTTGTTCTCCGGAGCGTCGGAGACGTATGCGCCGTCACCGGAACGACCGGAGGATCCGGAAACGCGGCGTGCGAGGGCGAGCAGCAGGAAGAGATTGAAGACGGAGAGACAACCGATCAGCACGACGGCGGCGACAAGCATGGAAAGGGCCTCGCTTGGTTTCGCGGCGGACTCAGGAGGTCCGCCGACTGGTTCCGTTCGTTGCGTTTGGTGCATCTGGTGCGTTTGCTCCGTTCGGCCCGGTCGGCCCGTTCGTTCCGTTCGGCGCGGAGAAGACGTCGGCGAGCAGGTCCGTGGAGAGGACGAGCGCGCTCACGCAGACCGCGCCGAGGAGGCTGACGAGCACCCCGCCGAGGTCGAGGGAGCCGGCCGCCGGGACGGATCCCGGCCCGCCCGCGGCGAGCGCGGCGAGGAAGCCGGCGGCGGTCGCCCCGAGGAGGACGGCGTTGCGGACGAGGTGCGCGGGGCCGACCCGGGTGCGGGAGGCGCCGAAGCAGGAGCAGGAGGTGTCGATCTTCCGGCGGAGGACCGAGACCAGGGCCGCGGTGAAGGCCGCGATCAGGCCGAAGGAGACGGCGAAGGCCCAGGTGGTGAGGGCGGGCACCCAGACGGCGGCGGCGAGGCCCGCCTCCAGGACGGGCACCGCCACGGCGACCGCGCCGGTCAGCCGCGCGGGCACGACCCGCATGTCCCGCACGGTCGCACGGAAGTCCCCGGGGGCGCGCGCCTTCCCCAGCGCGGAGGCGGCGAGGACGACGGCCACGACGCACCGCACGGCGAGGATCAGGGAGTCGGTCACGGTGCTTCCTCCGTCGGACGGGCCGGCGGGCCCCTCCCCGGGCCGGCGCGCGGCGCCCGGGGGCGGGTCTTCTCACCGAAGGGCGCGAAAGGCCCGGTCAGCAGTCGCCCGGGTAGGACTTGGTGACGCAGGTGGGCGCCGCCGCGCAGTTCCAGGAACAGCAGACCTTGACGTAGAGCGTGGAGCCGGAGCACCAGCTGCTGCCGCCCGCGGGGCAGGCGCAGTACGCCTCGGCGCTCTCCTCGCGGAGAACGCGTCCGAGTACACGGTCCGCCATTCCGACAATTGCCTTGACCATTGGATCCCTCACAAAGTGGAGACGGATTTTCCGGGTCGTGCAAACGTTCACGAGAACTCGCGGTCCGCAACCTACCCGCCGCTCGGAATAAATGTCTAGACCAACCTCGATCTTCGTGTCCCGCATGCGAGAACCCCGAGGTCAGGGATGGTGAATCAGCCACGCCGCGCTCGCCGTCAGCCCATCCGGAATGATCACCCCCATATGGACCGCCCGCCTCCGAAAGCACGTGCACATGGCCGAAATCATTCGCTCACCTCTCTGCGGAATTCGGCCACACCCGGCCATTCCCCCCGTAGGCTCCGCAGTCATGACGACCACGCACCACGACATCGCCGCGATCGCCGCCGACCTCGCCCCCACCGGGATCCTGCGGGCCTCCATCAACCTCGGGAACCCGGTGCTCGCCCAGGGCACGCCGGAGGCGCCCGCCGGCATCACGGTCGACCTCGCCCGCGAGATCGGCCGGCGGCTCGGGCTCTCCGTGGAGACGGTCTGCTTCGACGCGGCGCGCAAGTCCTTCGAGGCGATGGCCGACGGCCGCGCCGACCTCTGCTTCCTCGCCGTGGACCCGGCCCGCGAGAAGGAGGTCGCGTTCACCGCCCCGTACGTCGTCATCGAGGGCGTCTACGCGGTCCCCCGCGACTCGCCGCTCACCAGCGTCGACGAGGTGGACACCCCCGGCGTCCGCGTCGGCGTCAAACAGGGCTCGGCGTACGACCTCCACCTCACCCGCGCCCTCGCCCACGCCACCGTCGTCCGGGGCGCGGAGGGCGTCGACACCTTCCGCACCCTCGACCTGGAGGCCGGCGCGGGCATCCGCCAGCCGATGGCCGCCTATGTCGCCGCCCACCCCGAAGTCCGCCTGATCGACGGCCGGTTCATGGAGATCCGGCAGGCGGTGGGCACCACGGCGGACCGGGCGCCGGAGACGGTCGCCTACCTCCGCTCCCTCGTCGAGGAGCTGAAGAGGAACGGCTTCGTCACCGACGCCCTGCGCCGCTCGGACCAGGACCCGGCCCTGGTCGCGCCCTGACTAGGCAGTCAACAGGGCCAGCAGTTCGGCCTCGCGCGCCGGGCTGAGGCCGGCCCGGCGCTCCCGGTCGAGCCCCTGCTCCCGCTCCCAGGCCAGCGTGTCGGCGATCGTCTCGGCGGAGGGCCGCTGCCGCAGCCCGGCGGCAGCGGCGGCAGCACCCGTGCGCGCCTGGAAGCCGGCCCAGTCCTCCGCCACGATCCACAGCGGCAGCGACTCGGGCCCCATGAACTCCTCGACCCCCTGCTCCAGCAGCCACGCCGACGCGGCCGGCACGACCGTCCCGGTGTGCCCCGCGGCCTCGCGCGAGAGCGCGATCCACTCACCCAGGTGCACGTTCCGGCCCACCGTGTCGAAGGTGCCCGCCAGCCCCTTCTCCGCCGAGTCGAGGATCCAGTCGACGAGGTCCCGCACGTCGATCACCCGCGTCGGCAGCATCGGCTCGTCCGGCACCAGCATCGGCGCCTCCGGCTCCCGCGCGGCCCGGGCCGCCCAGTATCCGGTCCGGCAACTGACGTCACCGGGCCCGCCGATGAGCCCCGCCCGCGCGATCAGCAGCCGGTCCCCGACGGCGGCGACCGACGCCAGCTCGCAGGCCGCCTTGGCCTCCCCGTACAGCTCCCGCCCGACCTCGGCCAGCTCGGTCGGCGGCAGGATCTCCGCGGACTCGTCCGCCCCGATCTCCGCCTGCGAGGCGTACACGTTCCCGGACGACACGTATGTCCAGTGCCGGGCCCGCCCGCCGAGCGCGTCGAGCGCCCCCCGGACGAACCCCGGCTGCCACGACACCTCGACCACGGCGTCCCACTCCCGGTCGAGCAGCCCGTCGTACGCCCCCGGCTCCCGCCGGTCCGCCACCACCAGCCGCGCCCCCGCGGCCACCTCCCCGCTCTCCCCCCGCGCCAGACACGTCACCGCGTGCCCCCGCGCCAACGCCCGCCGCGACACCTCGCGGCCCACCCAAGCCGTACCGCCCAGCACCAGAATCTCCATGCGCCCCAGTCGACCACCGAACGGCCCGCCGCGGGACAGCAGTTCGCCGTCGGCGCACGTAATGCGCCGACGGCGAACGAGAGGCCCCGCCGCTCCCCTCAGAACGGGTCACCACGCCCGTAAAACCCACCCCGTCGTCCCGCGCAATGCCCCCTCACACCCCCCTGAAGGCCCCTCCGCCGCGCCCCCGGGCCCCTCCCGGGGGACGGCTCCGCGACCGCGCCGAACGCCCCGCCCAGCCCCCTCGCAGCCCCTCCCCCGCCACCCCCAACACCCTCTCTGACCTGGGCATTTGACGCCCAACCCCCTACCCTGGAACTCACGTCGAGGGGAGATCCACATGGAGCAGACGGTGCCGAAGACGGACCGGAACATCCGCACGGTCGAGGACGTCCTGACCCTGCTGGACGGGCTGTTCGCGCCCGGTGCGGACCGGTGGACGGAGGGCGGCGCGGAGTGGTGGGACGGCTTCTACGCGGACCGGGAGCGGCCGGTGCCGTTCTTCGTCCCGAAGCCGGACGAGAACCTGGCGGCGTACGCGGAACGGGGCCTGCTCCAGGGCGGCGGACGCGCCCTCGACCTGGGCTGCGGCCCGGGCCGCAACGCCCTGTACCTCGCCTCGCTCGGCTACACGGTGGACGCGGTCGACCTCTCGGCGACGGCCATCGGCTGGGCGCAGGAACGTGCCCGGCAGAACGGCGTCGAGACCATCCGCTTCACCTGCGGCAACGCCTTCGCGCCCGGCACGGTCGAGGGCCCGTACGACCTCGTCTACGACTCCGGCTGCCTCCACCACCTGCCCCCGCACCGCCGCGTCAGCTACCTGGCCCTCCTCGACCGCGTCCTCGCCCCCGGCGGCCACTTCGCCCTGACGGCCTTCGCGGCGGGCGAGGGCGGCATGGGCTCGGAGCGCCCCGACGCCGACTTCTACCGCGCCGGCGCCCTGGAAGGCGGCCTCGCCTACACGGACACGGACCTCCGCACCCTCTTCGCCGACCACCTGACCCCGCTCGAACTCCGCCGCATGCACGACGAACCCGCCGACTCCCTGCGCTTCGGCAGGAGCTTCCTCTGGACGGGACTCTTCCGCCGCCCGTAGGAGAGAAGCGGCGGGTCCCCGTCCGACGGCGGGCGCGGAAATCGCGGGCGGGACCGCTCCGGCCGCCCCTACCCTGCCCCCCATGGGAGTCAACAGGTCCTCGTACGTGTGCCTGCCGTGCCGGGGCTCGTACAAGCAGGGGTACGAGCACGGGCCCGAGCACCGGTGTCCGCGCTGCGGCGAGCCGATGGTGGGGGTCGGCACCGCGTTCCAGCCGCCGAAGCGGCGGGACGACGAGGCGTGGCGGGTGCTCTCCGTGCTGCTGCACGCGGGGGTGCGGTTCCGCACCAGCTGCTGCCAGGGCTGCGGCCCCGGCTACCGGCCCCGCACCCTCGCCGAGGTGAAGGCCCGCGTCGCGTACGCCCGCCGCACCGGCGAACCGCTCGCCAAGGCGCTCGTCCGGCCGGTCGTCTGAGGGCCGTCACGCGCTGAGGGCCGTCACGTGCCGAGGGCCGGAACGTGCCGAGGGCCGGAACGCGCCGAGGGCGGCACCCCCTCGTGGGGAGTGCCGCCCTCGGTTCGCGTTCAGCGATGAACCACCGATCCCTGGGGATCAGAAGTCCATGTCACCGCCCGGCATGCCGCCGCCGGCCGGGCCCGCGGCCTTCTCCGGCTTGTCGGCGATGACGGCCTCGGTGGTGAGGAAGAGCGCGGCGATCGACGCGGCGTTCTGCAGCGCGGAGCGCGTCACCTTGGCCGGGTCGATGATGCCCTCGGCGACCAGGTCGACGTACTCGCCGGTCGCGGCGTTGAGGCCGTGACCCGGGGTCAGGTTGCGCACCTTCTCGACCACGACGCCGCCCTCAAGGCCGGCGTTGACCGCGATCTGCTTGATCGGGGCCTCCAGGGCGAGCTTGACGATCGCGGCACCGGTGGCCTCGTCGCCGTCCAGCTCCAGCTTCTCGAAGACGCTGGACGCCTGGAGCAGGGCCACGCCACCGCCGGCGACGATGCCCTCCTCGACGGCCGCCTTGGCGTTGCGCACGGCGTCCTCGATGCGGTGCTTGCGCTCCTTGAGCTCGACCTCGGTCGCGGCACCGGCCTTGATGACCGCCACGCCGCCGGCGAGCTTCGCGAGGCGCTCCTGGAGCTTCTCGCGGTCGTAGTCGGAGTCGCTGTTCTCGATCTCGGCGCGGATCTGGTTCACGCGGCCCGCGACCTGCTCGCTGTCACCGGCACCGTCGACGATGGTGGTCTCGTCCTTGGTGATGACGACCTTGCGGGCGCGGCCCAGCAGGTCGAGACCGGCCGACTCCAGCTTGAGGCCGACCTCCTCGGAGATGACCGTGCCGCCGGTGAGGATGGCGATGTCCTGGAGCATGGCCTTGCGGCGGTCGCCGAAGCCCGGGGCCTTGACGGCCACGGAGCGGAAGGTGCCCTTGATCTTGTTGACGATCAGGGTGGAGAGCGCCTCGCCCTCGACGTCCTCGGCGATGATCAGCAGCGGCTTGCCGGACTGCATGACCTTCTCGAGGAGCGGGATCAGGTCCTTCACGGACGAGACCTTGGAGTTGACGATGAGGATGTACGGGTCGTCGAGCGACGCCTCCATACGCTCCATGTCGGTGGCGAAGTACGCCGAGATGTAGCCCTTGTCGAAGCGCATGCCCTCGGTGAGCTCCAGCTCCAGACCGAAGGTCTGGGACTCCTCGACGGTGATGACGCCTTCCTTGCCGACCTTGTCCATCGCCTCGGCGATGAGCTCGCCGATCTGCGTGTCGGCGGCGGAGATGGAGGCGGTGGAGGCGATCTGCTCCTTCGTCTCGACCTCCTTCGCCTGGTCGAGCAGGGCGCCGGAGACGGCCTCGACGGCCTTCTCGATGCCGCGCTTGAGGGCCATCGGGTTGGCGCCGGCGGCGACGTTGCGGAGACCCTCGCGGACGAGCGCCTGGGCGAGGACGGTGGCGGTGGTCGTGCCGTCGCCGGCGACGTCGTCCGTCTTCTTGGCGACTTCCTTGACCAGCTCGGCGCCGATCTTCTCGTACGGGTCCTCGAGCTCGATCTCCTTGGCGATGGAGACACCGTCGTTGGTGATCGTGGGGGCGCCCCACTTCTTCTCGAGGACGACGTTACGGCCCTTGGGGCCGAGGGTGACCTTGACGGCGTCAGCGAGCTGGTTCATGCCGCGCTCGAGACCGCGCCGGGCCTCCTCGTCGAACGCGATGATCTTGGCCATGTGAAGTGGTCCTCCCGGACATGGGGTGGATAACGCTCCAGGACCGCGCCGACGCCCGCGACGGACGGCCTCCGCGTTCCGCGTGGTTCCTTGCCCCACCCGGGTCGGCGGCCTCGCCGTGCTCGGTCCTCGTAGCACTCTCACCTTCCGAGTGCTAACGCCAATGATTAGCACTCGACCCAGGAGAGTGCAAGCGCCTCGAAGAGGCTCCTATAGGGGTGGTGGCCGGGCGACGGGCGGGCGCAAGCGACTCTCGTGGATCGGGCACCTCCACGCCACCGGGTCCGGGAACGCGTGAGGGGCCCGCATCCCTGGGGATGCGGGCCCCTCGACGACGAGACGTCGGTGGCCGATCGCGCCGCGCCTCAGGCGGTCACCTTGACCATGTCCGCCTGCGGACCCTTCTGACCCTGCGAGATCTCGAACTCGACTCGCTGGCCCTCTTCGAGGCTGCGGTACCCATCCATCTGGATGGCGCTGTAGTGGACGAAAACATCCGCACCACCGTCGACCGCGATGAAGCCGTAGCCCTTCTCCGCGTTGAACCACTTGACGGTGCCCTGAGCCATGCCTAACTCCCCTATTACGTACTGGCCCTTGAGCGGACCCGCACTTCGCGGACCCGGGTCAGAACCTGCGCCGGAACGCGTCGACCGCCGCTGAATGTATCTGTCCAACTGCCCTCTGCAACAGGGCAATCGACCGGGAATTCTGAGGGGAGCGGAAAGGGGGATCAGGAAGAAATGCTGGAATTGCGGGGCAAGTCGGGCCGGGCGAAAGGCACATAAGGGGCAGACTGTGCGCGCTTTTCGGCCGCTTGTTGTCGCATTCTTGTCAGGTCCGAGCCCGCCCTCATATGCGTCCGGCATGAGCGGCGGAGGGGACTTCCCCAACTCTACCGCGCTCAACCATGCAGAATTGCCCCCTCCGCTTTCTCTCGCGGAAGGGGCAATTCTGTAGCGGAGGCTACCAACAGGTAACGGTCAGCAACCGCCGGCGACGGCCGGGATGATCGAGACGCCCGCGCCGTCCGGCGTGGCGGTCTCCAGGCCCTGCTCGAAGCGGACGTCGTCGTCGTTCACGTAGACGTTCACGAAGCGGCGCAGCTTGCCCTGGTCGTCGAGGACGCGGGCGGCGATGCCGGTGTGGTTCTTCTCCAGGTCGGCGATGACCTCGGCGAGGGTCGCGCCCTCGGCGGCGACCTCGGCCTGACCGCCGGTGTAGGTGCGGAGGATGGTGGGGATGCGGACGTTCACGGCCATGGTGGCTTCACGGACCTTTCAGTGGGCCAGGCCCGCGTCGCGGAACGCGTCCAGGCTCGGGCGGATGGTGGCGGTCGCCTGAGAGCTGTCGGCCACGGCGTCCAGGGTCTTGAGCCCGTCGCCGGTGTTGAGGACGACGGTGGTGAGGTTCGGGTCGATGACGCCGGCCTCGACGAGCTTGCGCGCCACGCCGACGGTCACGCCGCCCGCCGTCTCGGCGAAGATGCCCTCGGTCCGGGCCAGCAGCTTGATCGCGTCGACGACCTGCTCGTCGTTCACGTCCTCCACCGCGCCGCCGGTGCGGCGGGCGATGTCGAGGACGTACGGGCCGTCGGCCGGGTTGCCGATCGCGAGGGACTTGGCGATGGTGTTCGGCTTCTGGGGGCGGACCACGTCGTGGCCGGCCTTGAAGGCCGCCGACACCGGGGAGCAGCCCTCGGCCTGGGCGCCGAAGATCTTGTACGGCTTGTCCTCGACCAGGCCGAGCTTGATGAGCTCCTGCAGACCCTTGTCGATCTTGGTGAGCTGGGAGCCGGAGGCGATCGGGATGACCAGCTGGTCGGGGATGACCCAGCCGAGCTGCTCGCAGATCTCGTACGCGAGCGTCTTGGAGCCCTCGCCGTAGTACGGACGCAGGTTGACGTTGACGAAGCCCCAGCCCTCGCCGAGCGGGTCGCCGATGAGCTCGGAGCAGAAGCGGTTGACGTCGTCGTAGTTGCCCTCGATGGCGACCAGGTCACCGCCGTAGACACCGGCCATGACGACCTTGCCCTGCTCCAGGTCGTGCGGGATGAAGACGCAGGAGCGGAAGCCGGCGCGGGCGGCGGCGGCGCCGACGGCGCCGGCCAGGTTGCCGGTGGAGGAGCAGGAGAGGGTGGTGAAGCCGAAGGCGCGGGCGGCCTCGATGGCCTGGGCGACGACCCGGTCCTTGAAGGAGTGGGTCGGGTTGCCGGAGTCGTCCTTGACGTAGAGCTTGCCGGGGGCGACGCCGATCTCGCGGGCGAGGTTGTCGGCCTTGACGAGCGGGGTCCAGCCGGGGTTCAGGTTCGGCTTCTCGGCGACGTCGGCGGGGACGGGCAGCAGGGGCGCGTACCGCCAGATGTTCGCGGGGCCGGCCTCGATCCGCTTCCGCAGCTCCTCGGGGTCGCCGGCCGGCAGGTCGTAGGCCACTTCGAGCGGGCCGAAACACAGCTCACAGGCGAAGATCGGGCCGAGGGCGAAGACCTCGCCGCACTCGCGGCAGGAAAGTCCGGACGCGGGACCGAGGTCGACGGCGGGGGCGGGGGCGGCGTTGTCGGCAGCGGCGGTGGCGGGTGCGACGGTCTGTACAGCCATGGAGGCGAGGCCCTTTCTCCTCATCTTCCTCACGGCGCATTTCGCCATGAGACGGATTTGGCACCTTCCCTAGCCGGGGGCCTCGCTGGCGCAAGACAAACCGACTGGAGGGTTGCCGGGGCTTCAACGGGCCGTATCCCTCTGCCCCTCTGGATGAGCGGTATTCGATTGTGGGACGCGGGTGGGACCCCGACATGCATCGGGCCTCCGCGTTGTTCAAGACTGTAACCGAAGGCTTCGAAGGTGGAGACGGTCGTCCGATCCGCGAGATGGAGATCACGTTGCTGGAAGAAGTGGAGCGCTGGCTGACCCGGCGGTCCTGGTCCGTGTCCGACCGGCCCCTGGAGCGGGTGCTCGCCGCCAAGCGGGGGACGACGGTCAGCGTGGTGCTGCCCGCGCTGAACGAGGAGGCGACCGTCGGGGACATCGTCAGCGTGATCCGGCGCGAGCTGATGACCGAGGCGGTGCCGCTGGTGGACGAGCTGGTGGTGATCGACTCGGGCTCCACGGACCGCACGGCCGAGGTCGCGGCGGCGGCCGGCGCGCGGGTGGTCGCGCGGGACGACATACTCCCCCGGATCCCGGCCGTCCCGGGCAAGGGCGAGGTCCTGTGGCGCTCACTCATGGTGACGAGCGGGGACGTGGTCTGCTTCGTCGACGCGGACCTGCGGGACTTCTCGGCGGACTTCGTGACGGGGATCGTGGGCCCGCTGCTCACGGACCCGGACGTGGACTTCGTGAAGGCGATGTACGACCGCCCGTTCGGAGACACCCCTGGTCAGGGCGGACGCGTGACGGAACTGGTGGCGCGCCCGCTGCTCAATCTGCACTGGCCGCGGCTGGCCGGCTTCGTCCAGCCGCTGGGCGGCGAGTACGCGGCGCGCCGCTCGCTGCTCGAACGGCTCCCCTTCCCCGTCGGTTACGGAGTGGAGCTGGGCCTGCTCGTCGACGCGCTGCACACGGTGGGCCTGGACGCGCTCGCGCAGGTGGACGTGGGCGTGCGCAAGCACCGGCACCAGGACGGCCGGGCGCTGGGCCGGATGGCGGCGGCGATCTACCGGACGGCGCAGCTGCGGCTCTCCCGCGGCCATCTCGTACGCCCCCGGCTGACCCAGTTCGAGCGGGGGCCGGAGGGCTTCGAGCCGCGGACGTACGCGGTGGACACGGAGGAGCGCCCGCCGATGGCCGAGATCACGGAGTACGCGCAGCGGCGCGTGGCCTGACCGGGGCGGCGACGGGGCCGCGGTCGAGGAGCGAGCGCACCGCCGCGTGGCGTAACGCCCGTAGATGATGCGTTTTGCCTACATTGCCCTTTTATGCGCTTCGTACGATCTCACCCCGCCCGGGTGCTCGCGGCGGGCCTCCTCGCCGCGACCGCCCTCCCGCTGGCGGCGGCCGGACCGGCCGCCGCCGATGTCGTCGAACCCTTCGGGCAGCGGTACCAGGAGTCCCTGTACGGGGACTTCACCACCCTCGGCAACACCGTCATGGGCTGCCCGACCGCCCCCGCCGACCTGGCGGCCCGCTGCGCCGCCGCCACCAGGGGCGAGGGCGCCGACAACAACAACGCCTTCGTCATGCGGCGCCTCGACACCGACGGCACCGGCGGCGACCACGGCTCCAGCACCGGCCGGGTCCGGATCCCCGAGGGCGCGGAGGTGGCGTACGCCCGGCTCTCCTGGGGCGGCAACGACGGCACGTACCGGGGACCCAGCGGGGCGCCGCTGAACCGCTGCGACATCTCCGGCGCGGACGTCGAGCGCTCCCCCGGCGACCCGGCGACCACGGCCCCGCTGCTCACGGTCGGCGGGAAGCCGGCCGCGCCGGTCTCGATCGACAGCATGGTCGTCGACCCGGCCGACACCAGCGGGCCGCACTACTACACGGGCGAGTCCGACGTGACCGCCGCCTTCGCGGGCGTCTCGGGGACGGGCGCGCCGGTGGCGGTCGGCGTGGGCGGGGTGTGGGCGCCGAACGGCAAGGGCTGCGTCGCCGGCTGGTCCCTCACCGTCGTCCACCGCTTCCCGGGCCCCGACCCCGTGAAGGCCCCGGAGCGGCGCTCCGTGCACGTCTACGGCGGGCACGTGCTCCAGCGCTCGACCTCCCCGGCCACCACGATCACGGTGGACGGCTTCCACCGCTCCCCGGGGCAGGCGCGGGCGAGCGTGACGGCGTACGAGGGCGACTGGAACACGCCCGGCGACACGTTCCTCGTGGACGGGAAGAACGTCACCGAGGCCCACACGGGCAACGGCGACAACTTCTTCGTCAGCGAGGACGACGGCGCGGTCTCCCCCGACCTCACCGACAACCTGTCCATCGACGCGAAGGACTTCGACGTCCCGGAGGACGCGATCCCGGTCGGCGCGACCTCGGCGGAGCTGACCTTCGCCACCAAGGGCGACACCTACGTACCCTCCGGGCTCGCCTTCTCGGTGCCGGTGCCGGACCTGGAGGTGACCAAGACGGCGCACCCGCGCACGGTGAAGCCGGGCGACACCCTCACGTACACGATCACCGCGAAGAACGTCAGCGGGCTCGATTACCCGGACGCCTCCTTCGCCGACGACCTGACCGGCACCCTCGACGACGCCGCCTACGCGGGCGACGCGAGGGCGGACCTCGGGAAGCTCACGTACGAGAAACCGCGGATCCGCTGGAGCGGTGACATCCCGGCCGGGAAGACGGCCACCGTGACGTACTCGGTGACCGTGAAGGACCCGGCCACCGGGGACGGGAAGGTCCGCAACGCGGTCCAGGTGACCTCCCCGCGCTCCAACTGCGGCCAGGGCAGCGAGGACCCGGCGTGCGCGGTGGCCCCGGTGGTGGAGACGCCGACGGCGTCCCCGTCCCCGTCCCCGTCCTCCTCGTCACCGACGCCGACCCCGACGCCGTCGACACAGACGCAGACGCCGACACCGACGGCCGAGCCCACCGACCCGACCACCTCACCCTCCGCGACCACCGCCGTGGCGCCGGCCCCGGGGCCGGGTCCGGGCCACGGCACCGCGGGAGGCGGCGGCTCGATGGCCGAGACCGGCGGCAACGGGGAGCGGCTGTGGCTGCTCGGCGCGCTGGCGGTCGTCCTCGCGGCGACGGGTCTGGTGGCGAAGGCGGCGATGCGCGGCCGACGCAGCTGACGCGGGCTGACCTGCGACGCGACACAGCGTGGCCGGATCCACGCGTCTCGTATACGTACGTTTGAGCGTTTACGGGACGGGCTAGGTTCGCCACATGGTTTCCGTACTCGTGGCATCCAACCGGGGGCCCGTCTCGTACACGCTCGGTGACGACGGCACGCTCTCCTCCCGCAGGGGCGGGGGCGGCCTCGTCTCCGGCCTGAGCGCCGTGGACTCCCAGGACAGCCTCTGGGTGTGCGCGGCGCTCGGCGACGGCGACCGCGAGGCCGTCCGGCGCGGCGTCGCCGAGCCCGGGGTGCGGATGCTGGACATCGACCCGGAGGTGTACGCGGACGCGTACAACGGCATCGCGAACTCGATGCTCTGGTTCCTCCACCACCACCTGTACGACATCCCGCGCGAGCCCGTCTTCGACGCCGAGTTCCGCCGCCGCTGGGAGTCGTACCGCGCCTACAACCGCGCCTTCGCCGAGGCGCTGGCCGCCGAGGCCGGCGAGGGCGCGGCGGTCCTGGTGCAGGACTACCACCTGGCGCTGGTCCCCGGGATGCTCCGGGAGCTCCGCCCCGACCTCAGGATCGGCCACTTCACCCACACCCCGTGGGTGTCGTCCGAGTACCTGCGGATGGTGCCGGACGACATCACCGAGGAGCTGCTGTGGGGCATGCTCGGCGCGGACGAGCTCGGTTTCCACACCTGGGGATGGGCGTCGTACTTCATCGGCTGCTGCTCCCAGCGGGACGACTCCACCGGCATGGCGCAGGGCGTCTGGCCGAGCGGCGACCCCTGGTACGGGGTGGAGTGGCGGCGGTACGGCGTCGGGAAGGGCCGCACCCGGGTCCAGGTGTACGCGCTCGGCGTCGACGGCGACGACCTGCGGGCCCTCGCCCACCGCCCCCAGGTCGACGAGCGGCTGGCCCGCCTCCGCGAGGAGGTCGGGGACCGGAAGACCATCGTCCGCGTCGACCGCACCGAGCTCTCGAAGAACATCCTCCGCGGCCTGCTCGCCTACCGCGAACTGCTCACCACGCACCCCGAGTGGCGGGACAGGGTCGTCCACCTGGCCTCCGCCTACCCCTCCCGGCAGGACCTGGAGTCGTACCGCGCGTACACGGCCTCCGTCGTCGCGCTGGCCGAGGAGATCAACGCCGAGTTCGGCACCCCTGACTGGCAGCCGGTCCTGGTCTCCGTCGAGGACGACTTCACCCGCTCCCTCGCCGCCTACCGCATGGCCGACGTGGCCCTGGTGAACCCGGTCCGCGACGGCATGAACCTGGTCGCGAAGGAGATACCGGTGGTCTCCGACGCCGGCTGCGCCCTGGTCCTGTCGACCGGCGCCGGCGCCTACCAGGAGCTGCGCAAGGACGTCCTCGCCGTCCACCCGTACGACGTCTCCGCGACCGCCGAGGCCCTCCACCAGGCCCTGAGCATGCCCGAGGACGAACGCGCCGCGCGCACGGCCCGCCTGGCGGAGGCGGCCACCGCCCTGCCGCCCCAGCGCTGGTTCCTCGACCAGCTGGAGGCCCTCCGGAACCCGTCCTAGACCGTGTCTTCCCGCTCGCGCCGCTCACGGCCCCAGGCCGCGAGCGGTTCCAGGGCGTCGTTGAGCCGGATGCCGTCCTTGGTGAGCCCGTACTCGACCCGCGGCGGGACCTCCTCGTACGCGACGCGGCGGACGATCCCGTCCGCCTCCATCTCCCGCAGGTGCGAGGCGAGGACCTTCTCGGTGATGCCCGGCACCATCCGCCGCAGCTCCCCGAAGCGCCGCTCGGGCCCCTCGTGGAGCGCCCACAGGATGAGCACCTTCCACTTGCCGCCGATCACCTCCATGGCGGTGTCGATGCCACAGACGTGCCCGCCGTCCTCCTCGGGCCGGTTGACGGTCGCCATGTCCACCCTCCTGACCTGCTCGCTCACCTCAGGGTAACCACCCACTCCGAAGTGGGTACTTGAGCAGGTCAGAGCCCTGCCACAGCCTTGACCCATGACAGCGAACCCCCTCCCCAAGCCCCCCGTCACCCTCCTCGGCCTCGGCGCGATGGGCACCGCCCTCGCCCGCACCTGGCTCGCCGCCGGCCACCCGCTCACCGTCTGGAACCGCACCGCCGCCCGGGCCGGGGCGCTGACCGCGGAGGGCGCGGCGGCCGCCGCGACGGCAGCGGAGGCGGTCGCCGCGAGCCCCCTCGTGATCGTCTGCCTCCTGGACGACGCCTCGGTCGAGGCCGCGCTCGACGGCACCGACCTCACCGGCAAGGACGTCGTCAACCTGACCACCACGACCCCGGCCGAGGCCCGCGCCCGGGCCGCCTGGGCCGAGGCCCGCGGCGCCCGCTACCTGGACGGCGGCATCATGGCCGTCCCGCCGATGATCGGCGTCCCGGAGGCGGGCGGCTACGTCTTCTACAGCGGCGCGCAGGCCCTCTTCGACACCCACGCCCCGACCCTCGCCGTCCCCGCCGCCACCCGCTACGTGGGCACGGACCCCGGCCACGCGGCCCTCCACGACGTGGCCCTGCTCAGCGCCATGTACGGCATGTTCGCCGGCGCGGCCCACGCCTTCGCCCTGATCCGCAAGGAGGACATCGACCCGGCCTCCCTGGCCCCCCTCCTCACCGAGTGGCTCACGGCCATGGCGGCCCCCCACGTCACCCAGACCGCCGCCCAGCTGAACACCGGCGACTACACGACGGACGTGGTCAGCAACCTCGGCATGCAGACGGCCGGCACCCCCACCTTCCTCACCACCGCCGCCGACCAGGGCGTCAGCCCGGAGCTCCTCACCCCCTACTTCGCCCTGATGCGACGCCGCCTGGCGGAAGGCGACCCGTCGGAGGACCTGACGGGCGTGGTGGACCTGCTGCTCCGGTGATCCGACGCCGAACCGCCTCCGCCGGATCGCTCCGGGCGGAGGCGTCGTCGTTCCCGAGGTCAGACGGTCCGCTCGATACGCTCGAAGATGTCCGCGTCCGTCTCCCGCTGCCACGTCGGCAGCTCGGCCCAGTCCGCGACATACCCCGGCTTCGGGTCCTCGAAGTGCCGGAACATCTGGGCGGTCCAGCAGATCGCGACGAAACGGCCCTTCTGCTCGCGGGTGAGCCGCGCGGCATGCCCTCCGCTGACCGCGATGAAGTCCCGCACCTGCCCGCACACGGCGGCGGCGGCTTCGCGCTCCCATGTGGGCGTCTCGTCCCACGGCGTGATGTACCCGGGCTTCGGCTCGCCGGGGTAGTGCTTGTTCACCCCGGCGATCCATGCCTCGCGGAAGATCCGACCGTCACTCATGCGCGTGTCCCCTTCGTCATGCGGTACGCGGAAGCGCCGCGATTCGGTGATCCAGATCCGAGACTCGTCCATCGGCCATGAGCGGGGCAATATGCGCCCGGAGTCCGTCCAGTTTCCTGCCGATGTACCCCGAGTGAGACCGGCCTGCGAGCGCGACCGCCTGCTCCGCGTAGTGCACAACCTGGTCGACGTCACGCCGGTACGCCCCGAGGGCGGCGAGGTCGCTCAGGACGGCGGCGCGCCGGCGCAAAGACAGCGGCTGCGCGAGGGCGGCGGTGAGGGCGTCCTCGGCAAGGTCAGGGCGACCCAACTGGAGATAGCAGGCCCCTCGTTCCTCGGCGAGGCGGGAGCCGTCGAAGCGGAGCCAGCCCCCGTTGTGGGAGTGGGCGCCGTCCAGCGTGTGCACTTTGTCGGCCTCGTCGAGGGCCCGAGTGCAGGCGTCGAGGTCACCCATCGCCGCGTACGCCTGCGCCTGGACTGCTGCGACCCAGTGACGGGTGGAGAGCGTGCCGTCGCCCCGCAGGGCCACCCGGGACGCCGCCGCGAGAAGGGGCTGTGCGGCGGGCGGGCGCTGTGCGTACAGCTCGACGTAGGCGTGACGGGTCATGGCACAGGCCCACAGGTCGTGATCCCCGCCGGCATGAGCCGCTTGGGCAGCCAGCGTGTAGCACTGGGCGGCCTCGGTGTACCGGTCGGCGTCGAAGTAAAGCTCCCCGACGAGCTGGTAGAGACTGGCCGTCATCCGGCACAGCCGGACCCGGTCCGCTGACGTACGCGCCTCGGCCAGTCCCTTCGCCAGGACATCGAGCTGACCGCGGACCATGGGAAAGACGGACTGCTTGGCGTCCGACAGCACGTAGACCTGCCAGAGACCACGGTGCAGAGCATCCCCCGTCTCCAGGAGTGTGGCCGCGGTGCGCCCCCGGGGCGGTTCGCCGGAACCGGGCAGGGCGACCAACGCGCCCGTCACGGCGAGCAGACCCAGCATTTCGCGACGCTTCATGTCGTCATCATCACTGTGGAGGAGGGACGGGGGGTCGGGAAGGACGACGGTCTCGCCCGGGCTTCCCGCGAAGAGGAGCGCTTCCAGGTCGGCGAGGGTCACTCCCAACAGGTCGGCGATCCTGGGACGTTGATGCGGCCTCGGGGTGGCACGGCCGCTTTCCCAGCGGACCACGGTGGACGCGGCCACCGCGAGCGCTTCCGCGAACTCCTCCTGAGAGTAGCCCCGCGCCACGCGCCGTTCGGAAAGCCGCTCTCGCCTCGACGTCACCGGCATCTCCTCACGAGAACACCCATCCCCGCACCCTGGGGGCCAACGCCCGGAAAACGCCCGGGAACAGCGCGAAGTCCGCTCTGGGAGAAGGTAACGGATCGTCGTTCACTGGTCACACACCGCTCCGAGGGTCGGACCCTCGGATGGCCTCTCACCGAAAGGAGCGGAAGCGTGTCACCCTCCGAACCGTCGCACCGGACCCCCACCGTCACCGCCAGTCGTACGCACGTCCCGCCGGCACCCCGGCCCGGGGCTCCGAGCCGGGCCCTGCGCATGCGGGCCGCCGACGGCTGGGAGCGCTTCATGCGCCGCGTCGAGGCCCGACAGGAATCCGGGAGATGAACCCGGTAGGTCCCGACGGTCACGAGCAGCATCCACTCCTGAACACGCCCGTCCGCGACATCGCCTCTCGCGGGGAAGGCGTGCTCGTCGCCGTCACCCATGAACTGCACAGCCACGGCACGGTACGGCTCGCACACATCCGGCCTCCCTCCGGGATCGAGTGGACGACGGCAGCCGACAACATCCAACCCGTTCCCTCCTGAGGCAGACACCTCTCTCACGTTTCCGAGGAGTCCTATGACCAGCTCCGATTCGCTCGCCTCCACCCGTCCCTGGGGTGCCGCGCGACTCGCGCCCTACCCGACCGTCCTCCGCCGTCCCCACGCCACCGTCACCGTCGACCCCACCACGCAGCTCGGAGTGTTCCGCGACGGCGCCGGTCGGGTGGTTGAGATGGGCAAGCACGGCACCAGCTCCGGCACCGAGACCTCCACGACGACGAACTCGGACTCCCGGAACGACCAGGGGCACGACCAGGACAGCAGTCAGGACTGATGGCCGTGATCGAGAAGAGGCCGGTTCTGGTGGTCACCGAGCCGGACGACATCACCGCCGACATGGTGATCGGCGAGCTCAACCGGCGTGACGTGCCGGTGGTCCGGTTCGACCCCGCTGACATCGGAGGGGACCTCACGGTCTCGGCTCGGTTCGGCACGTGCCCGACCCCTGTGGCCGGGCACGTGCGCACCCCTTCGAGAACCGCCGACCTGACTTGTGTGCGGTCGGTGTACTGGCGCCGCCCGGTATGGCCGTCGTTCCCCCACCTGTCGCCGGACGACTCCCGTTTCGCGGCGGCTCAGGTCCGCTACGGGCTCGGAGGTACGCTCTACGCCTTGCATCGCCCGCTCTGGGTCAACCATCCGTTACGCATCGCCGCGGCCGACTACAAACCCGCGCAGCTCGCTCTCGCCCAGCAGCTCGGCTTCGCCGTCCCCCGCACCCTCGTCACCAACGACCCCGTCGAAGCACGTGAGTTCATCCGCCTTCAGGGCGACACGATCTCCAAGACGCTGCGGTGGACCCCCTACACGCGTAACGGCGTGCCGGTGACCGGATGGGCCGCCCCCGTCAGCCCTGACGAGATCGACGACGGTGTCCGAGTCACGCCCCACCTGTTCCAGGCGCGCGTGGACAAGGTCGCCGACCTCCGGGTCCTGATCGTGGGCCGGCGGACGTTCGCCGTACGCATCGACTCCGGAATGCTGGACTGGCGCAGGGACTACAGCGTCCTGACGTACTCCGTCGAGCGTCTCTCTCACTCCCTGGACAGCGCCCTGCGCGAATACCTGGACCGCCTGAACCTGGTGTCCGGAAGCTTCGACCTCGCGGTGGACCGGGCGGGAAACCACTGGTGGCTGGAGCTGAACCCCAACGGGCAGTGGGGATGGCTGGAGACGGAGACCGGCCTCCCGATGTCCGCCGCCTTCGCCGATCTGCTCATGGAAGGAAACTGCCGATGACCGACGCCGCGTCCGAACGGCGCCGCATGGCCGACCTGCTCACGGAGCGGGGGGTCTTGAGGTCGCGCTGGCTGCGCACGGCCGTGGAGGCCGTCCCCCGCGAACTCTTCCTCCACCCCGGGGTGTTCCTCGACGAGGGACGGGCCTGGAGGCCCGTCATAGCGCTCGACACCGCTCCGGACGAGTGGCTGAGGATCGCGTATCGACTCGACACCCTCACCACGCAGCTCAACGGCCGGCTCACCGCCGACCAGGCCGACGGACCGGTCACGGGCGTGCCGACATCCTCCTCCACCGACCCGGCCACCGTCGTCGCCATGATCGAGGCCCTGGACCTCACGGAGGACCACCGGGCCCTGGAGATCGGTACGGGCACCGGCTATTCCACGGCCCTGATGTGCCACTACCTCGGGGAGGACGGAGTCGCCACGGTCGAGGTCGACTCACAGGTGGCCGCCCGCGCCGATGCCGCCCTCGAAACCGCCGGCTTCTCGACATGGACCGTGACCGGTGATGGCCTCCTCGGCCACCCGCACCGGGCCCCGTACGACCGGGTCATCGCCACCTGCGCGGTCCGCCGCATCCCGTACTCATGGGTCCGGCAGACGAAGAGCGGGGGCGTCATCCTCGCGACGGTCGGTTCCTGGCCCTGGGGAACCGGCCTCGCGAAGCTCACCGTCGGCGACGACGGCACCGCCGAGGGCACGATCGTCGGCTGCTCCTCCTTCATGCAGGCGCGTGCCCAAGCGCTGCTCCCTGTGACGGGCGATCTCTCCGCCCGGACCGCTTATCCGGACAGCGATCGGGCCGCTCTGATCTCCCCGCTCATCCTGGAGGAGTGGATGCCCGCCTTCCTTGCTCAACTGGCGGTGCCGGGAGCCCAGTTCGTCCGAGCGACGAACGGAGACGGCTCACCCTTGCGGTTCCTGTTCGATCCGGAACGGGAGTCGTTCGCCGAGTTCATCACCGACGGCGATCAGTGGACCGTCCGGCAGGGCGGCCCGGTGGCACTCTGGGATGACGTCGAGCGGTCCCTCATCGCCTGGCAGGACGCCGGAGCACCGGAAATCGACTCCGTACGGCTCCGCGTGACACCCGCGTCCCACCGGTACTGGATCGACCGGGCGGTTTCCCTGCACTGGGAGCACCCGATCACCTGACCACCACGCGGGCCGGACTTCAGTCGTCGTCGCTGTCGTCGCCGCCGTCGATGACGGTGAGGCTGGGCGCCTGCCCGGTGTACGGGTCGGTGCTGTCGGCGGGGATGTTCTGGATGGCCCGGCCCTGGGCGGCGCCGTTGCCGTTGAAGACGAAGTCGGGGCGGAGGCGCCAGTCGCGGCCGTCGGGGTAGATGAAACCGGCCTCGGCGAGCTGCTTGAGGCTGCGCGAGACCGATGACTGGGACATGCCGACCAGCTCGGCGAACTTCGTCTGACTCTCCACCCGCACCAGGCCGTGATCCTTGCGGTTCTGGATGGCGCACATCTTGTGGAACAGCTTGTACGAAGCCGCGCTGAGATCGGCGTCTGCGAGAGCCAGGTGTGCCGCGTATCCCATGGTGGTGAACCCTCCTCCTCTGAACCAGAGGGCCACCGTGGCCGACACCGACGAGTGCACGGTGAGGTCGTTCACCTCGCCGGTCGACCGGTTGACGGTCTTGATCAGGGTGACCCTTCGACCTGCACGCACAGACTACCCCCACGGTTGAAAGGAGCCATCCAGAAATGAATGACCACTCTTCAAGTTTACCCAATTCTGGGTCACATTACCCACTTCTAGGTAGAACCGCTCGTGAAGCCGCAGGTCAGCGCCTCGCCCACCCCGCTCCGTCTTAAGCAGGTAAGGCCACGCTCCGCGCAGGCGCGCCCCCCGCCCACCCTCGCCGCGACGATCCCTCCGCCGCCGGGGGCCGAGGGCGGTGTCTTCGAGGGAAGCGTGGCCGGGGCCGGTGGGGGTTGCCGGGGGCCACGTGACGGACGACCGGTCGGCTCCCCCGCCGCCGTGGTTGCTTGGCCTGGGCCGAGGTCGAAACGGGCTGGGGGCGGTTGCGGCGGTCGGTCTCGGACGGACGGCGGCGCGGGCGGGCGCACGGGGCGCCGGTCCGTCGCGTACGGGCTCCGCCTCACCCCGTACCGCTCCCGCCGCGCCGCGACCCGGCCCCCACCACGGTCGGTGCGGGTTCCACCACCGGGCGGCTCGGAGCCGCGGCACGAAGAGCCGCATCGCCGCCGGCGCGCATTGCTCCGGTGATTCGGTTCCGTTAATCGGAGACGACCTCTCCTCCTGAGGGGGTCTCTCGTGTCAGACTCTGCGCGATCGTTCCCCCAGGCGATCCGTACACCCTCAACGGAACCACGCGAACCATGCGGCACACCCCCCGCATGTGAGCGAAGGGATCGCACCACGTGAAGAAGATTGTCGTGGGCATGACCCTCGGGTCTGCGCTCACCGCACTCCTCGCTGCGGGGCTCACCCCCGCCGCCGCGCAGGAAGCCGGGGACTCCGCTCCGTCCGGCAGCAGCGCGCACCGGTCGGACAACCGGCCCGGGCCGCTCACCAAGCAGCGCACCGAGCTGCGCGAGAAGGCGATCGACCTGGTCGCCAAGGGCAAGGCCAAGGCGAACGCCCGGGGCGTCGTCGAGGTCGCGCCCGGGAAGTTCGCCGAGACCGAGACCACCACCGCCGTGCGGCAGGAGAAGATCCTCACGATCCTCTCCGAGTTCGGCGACCAGGGCTCCGGCAAGCTCGGCACCGTCCCCGGCCCGCTGCACAACCAGATACCCCAGCCGGACCGGGCCACGGACAACTCCAACGCCTGGGCCCCCGACTTCGACAAGGCGTACTACGAGAACCTCTTCAACGGCTCCGGCGAGTCGATGAAGACGTACTACGAGAAGCTGTCGAACGGCGCCTACTCCGTCTCCAACGTCGTCGAGGACTGGGTCAAGGTCCCCGGCAACGCCTCCACCTACGGCGACAACGCCGTGGAGGACAACGGCGGTTCGTGGGCCTTCATCCAGGACACCGGCAACGCCTGGTGGGACGCGCAGATCGCGGCCGGGAAGTCGCCGGCCGAGATCGACGCGTACCTCGCCCAGTTCGACGTCTGGGACCGCAACGACTGGGACCACGACGGCAACTTCGACGAGGCCGACGGCTACATCGACCACTTCCAGGCCGTCCACGCCGGCATGGGCGAGGACGCCGGCGGCGGCGCCCAGGGCGAGGACGCCATCTGGTCGCACCGCTGGTACGTCAACGGCGACGACTACGGCCTGACCGGGCCCGAGGTCGCCGGTACGCAGAACAAGGCCGGCGGTGCCCGCATCGGCCAGTCCAAGTACTGGCTCGGCGACTACACCACCGAGGGCGAGAACGGCGGACTCGGCGTCTTCTGCCACGAGTTCGGCCACGACCTCGGCCTGCCGGACTACTACGACACCGACGGCGGCGAGAACTCCACCGCCTTCTGGACCCTGATGAGCTCCGGCTCCTGGCTCGGCCACGGCGCCGCCGCCGACGCCGGCATCGGCACCCACCCGGGTCTGATGGGCGCCGAGGAGAAGCTCTTCCTCGGCTGGCTCGACTACGTCGACGCGCCGCTCGGTGCCACCGGCAGCCACACCCTGAGCCCCGCCGCCCTCCAGGAGGCCGGCAAGGCGCAGGCGGTCCGCGTCGCGCTCCCGGACAAGGCCGCCAGCACCACCTACGCCACCCCGACCTCCGGCGCGCACGCCTGGTGGACCGGCTCGGCGGACGGCCTCAACCAGGCCCTCACCCGCTCCGTCCCGGCCGCCCCGCGCGTCACCGTGAAGGCGAGCGCCTGGTACGAGATCGAGGCGGACTTCGACTACCTCTTCGCCGAGTACTCCCTCGACGGCGGCGCCACCTGGGCCCGCGCCGGCGAGGCCGTCGACGGCTCCTCGGCCGGCCGGTGGACGACCCTGCGCTTCTCCTACGACGCCGCCGGTCAGCCCTCGCTCTTCCGCTTCCGCTACCAGACGGACGGCGGCGTGCACCTCGCCGGCGCCTTCCTGGACGACATCGCGCTGTCCAGCGGCGGTACGACCCTGGTCACGGACGACGTCGAGCAGGGTGCCAACGGCTGGACCGCGCAGGGCCGCTGGAAGGTCTCCACCGGCACCGAGTCCGCCACCTACCCGCAGTACTACCTGGTGGAGAACCGCGAGTACGTCGGCGCCGACGCGCTCCTCGCCGAGGGCCCGTACCAGTTCAGCAAGCCGCTGACCGCCCCCGACTGGGTCGAGTACTTCCGCTACCAGAACGGCATGCTCGTCTGGTACGTCGACCGGTCCTACGACGACAACAACGTCAGCAACCACCCCGGCGGCGGCTCGGCCATGGCCGTCGACGCCCGCCCGACGCCGTTCACGTACCCCAACGGCGCCGCGCCCAGCAACCGCCGCCAGCCCTTCGACGCCACCTTCGGCCTGGAGGCCACGGACGCCACCTGCCTCCACACCGAGGTCCTGGCCGGCAAGGGCAAGCAGCAGACCGTCCAGACCCTCGCCGCCTGCGCCCCGTCGGCGCCCGGCATCCCGGTCTTCGACGACACGGACCCGAACGCCTACTACGACACCTCGGCGCCGCAGGCCAGCGTCAAGGTCGCCGGACACGGCGTGAAGGTCACCGTCACCGGCGACGCCGGCGACGACCTGACGATCACCGTGGCCAACCCGGCCGCGCACTGATCGACCCGTACCGCCCTCGCCAGTTCCCCGAGGAACGCGACGACGCCGGCCGGGCCGTCCACCGCGAGGTCCGCGCGCTCGGCCAGCTCCGGGACCTCCGTCGAGCCGGAGCAGACGAGCAGCCCGGGCAGGCCGTCGCCGCGCAGCTTCTCCACGGCGGCGAAGGCCGGCAGGTCGCCCAGGTCGTCCCCGGCGTACAGCACGGACCCGGCGCCCTTCTCCCGTACGAACTCCGCCAGGGCGACGCCCTTGTCCATGCCCGGGGGCCGCAGCTCCAGGACGAGCCTGCCCGGCTCCAGGACGAGGCCGTGCGCGGCGGCCAGCCCGCCCAGCGGGTCCTTCAGGGCCTCGAAGGCGCCCTGCGGGTCCTGGGCGCGGCGGGTGTGGACGGCGACCGCGCGGCCCTTCTCCTCGATCCAGACGCCGGGCCAGGCGCCGTGCCGGTCGAGGAAGCCGGGGAGTTCGGCGCGGACGGTGGCGACCCCGGGGTGCGGGGCGGCGGCCGTGACGGTGCCGGTGGCGGCGTCCCAGCGTTCGGCGCCGTAGTGGCCGAGGACGGTGAGGTGGTCGAGGCCGGGGACCCCGGCGAGCCCGCCGTGGCGGACGGCGACCCCGGCGGGGCGGCCGGTGACGATGACGACGGCGGCCAGGTGGGGGGCGAGGGCGGCGAGCGCGGGGACGGCGCCGGGATGGGCGCGGGCCCGCTCGGGGTCGGGGACGATCTCGGCGAGCGTCCCGTCGAAGTCGAGGGCGACGACGGCCTCGGAGGGGCGCGCGAGGAGCGCGTCCAGGCCGTCGCGGCCGGCGGGTGTGGCCGGGTGCGGAAGGCTGCTGACCATACGGCCGACCCTACCGACGCCTTCGCCCGGCGTCAGCGTGGCCGGACTCACCCGCCCGGACGGGTTTACCGCCGGCGCCGCTTCTCCTCCCGGACCCGGCGCAGCCGGTTGACCGTGACCGGGTCGTGGGCGAGGGCGCGCGGGTCGTCGAGGAGGGCGTTGAGGAGCTGGTAGTAGCGGGTCGGCGAGAGCCCGAGGCCCTCGCGGACGGCCCGCTCCTTGGCGCCGGGGCCGGGCCAGGAGCGGCGCTCGACGGCGAGCACGGCCCGCTCCCGCTCCCCCAGCTCGGAGGAGTCGGTCGCGGGCGGGTGCTCTTCGGTCATACGACCAACCTATATAAGGGCGCTACTCCGCCGCCTCCGCCGCCGTCGCCGTGCGGGCGATGGTGCCGAGGACGTCGTCGGGGCGGCCGGCGGGGGTGACGGCCTTGCCGATGCCGCCCTTGATGGTCTCGCTGACCTTGGCCCAGGAGGTCTTGCCGACCGGCGGGAGCTGGGCGGTGGGCAGCGCCTTCAGGAACTCGCGCAGGCCGGCGTGCTCGGCGTCGCTCTCCATGCGGGTGGAGGCGGTGACGGTGACGGGCAGCAGGTCGTTGTCGCCGGCGAACTTGAGCACGTTCTCGTCGCTGAAGACGAAGTCGAGGAAGGTGCCTATCTCCTTGCGGTGGCCGTTCTGCTTGAAGCCCATGATCCAGTCGGCGACGCCCATGGTGGCCTTGGCGGGGCCGTCGACGCCGGGCAGCGGGGCCTGGCCGACCTTGACGCCCTGCTTGGCGGCCTCCTGGACGAGCGAGGGGTGGCCGTTGAGCATGCCGACCTCGCCGCGGGCGAAGGCGGCGAAGGCGGCCTTGCGGTTGAGCTTGCCGGGGGCGATGGGGCCGGTGAGGCCCTGGCCGACGAGCTCGTCCTTCAGCCAGGTGAAGGTCTCGACGTTGGCCTCGGAGTCGATGGCGTACCGGTCGGATTCGTCGGTCCAGCCGCCGCCGGCGGCGAGCAGCCACATCAGGGACTCGGCCTGGGCCTCCTCGGGGCCGAGGGGAAGGGCGAAGGGGGTGCGGACGCCGTCCTCCTTGAGCTTCCGCGCGGCCTCGGCCAGCTCGTCCCAGGTGGTGGGGGGCTCCACGCCGGCCTTGTCGAAGAGGTCGGCGTTGTAGAAGAGGGGGCGGGTGGAGGCGACGAACGGCAGACCGTACTGGGTGCGCTCGTGCTGGCCGGCCTCGGCGAGGGCGGGGACGAAGTTGGCCTGCACCGGGATGGTGAGGAGTTCGTCGGCGGAGTAGAGCTGTCCGGCGGCGGCGTAGTCGGCGTAGGCGCCGATCTGGGCGACGTCCGGGGCCTGGCCGGCCTTCACCATCTCGGCGACCTTGCGGTCGACGTCGTCCCAGGACTCGATCTGCACCTGGACCTTGATGCCCGGGTGGCCGGCCTGGAAGGCGGCGACGAGGTCGTCCCAGTACTTCTTGGTGGTGGTGCCGCCGGTGAGGTCGTAGTCGGCGGCGACCAGGCGCAGGGTCACGTCGCCGCCGTCACCGCCGAGGGTGCCGCAGCCGGCGACCGTGGCGGTCAGGCCCAGGGCGGCGGCGGCCGCGGTCAGTCCAAGGAATCGTCGCCGCTCCACGGCTTCATCCACCTTTTGCTCGTCGTTGAGCAGCAGTGAGCTGCACATACTCCTGGGTAGGGTCCGAAAGTCTGTCCCACTCCAGAAGAAGAGGTCTACACCAGTCGGGTGTCACTTCCGCAACTCCGGGGGGACCTTCGCCACAAACCCCCCACACCAGGGGCCCCGCATTTGTATCCGAGCGCAACAATCCTCGGCAGTGGACTAGACCTTTAGGGCGGTCTCGCGCGAGACTGTCCCCCGTGAGACACGTCATCGCCCTGGATGTGGGCGGCACCGGCATGAAGGCCGCCCTCGTCGGGGCGGACGGCACCCTGCTCCACGAGGCCCGCCGCGCCACCGGGCGCCGCCGCGGCCCCGAGGCCGTGGTGGAGACCATCCTCGGCTTCGCCGAAGAGCTCCACGCCCTCGGCCGGGAGCGGTACGGCGAGCCCGCCGCGGCCGCCGGCGTCGCCGTCCCCGGCATCGTCGACGCCGAGAACGGCATCGCCGTCTACGCCGCCAACCTCGGCTGGCGCGACGTTCCCATGCGCGAACTCCTCAGCGCCCGGCTCGGCGGCATCCCCGTCGCCCTCGGCCACGACGTGCGCACCGGCGGCCTCGCCGAGGGCCGCATCGGCGCCGGCAACGGCGCCGACCGCTTCCTCTTCGTCCCCCTCGGCACCGGCATCGCCGGCGCCATCGGCATCGGCGACCGCATCGAGGCCGGCGCCCACGGCTACGCCGGCGAGATCGGCCACATCGTCGTCCGCCCCGGCGGCACCGACTGCGGCTGCGGCCAGCGCGGCTGCCTGGAGCGGTACGCCTCTGCCTCCGCCGTCTCGCTCGCCTGGGCCGAGGCGTCCGGCGACCCCGACGCGGACGCCGCCGACTGCGCCAAGGCGGTCGAGTCCGGCGACCCCGTCGCCGTACGGGTCTGGCAGGAGGCGGTGGACGCCCTCGCCGACGGCCTGGTCACCGCCCTCACCCTGCTGGACCCCCGCACCCTCGTCATCGGTGGCGGTCTGGCCGAGGCCGGGGAAACCTTGTTCACACCCCTTCGGGCCGCGGTGGAGGCACGCGTGACCTTCCAGAAGCTGCCCGCCATCGTCCCGGCGGCCCTCGGGGACACCGCCGGATGCCTGGGCGCGGGCCTCCTCGCCTGGGACCTGCTCGCCGACCAGCACTCCACCGACCCGGAGGTCTCCGCCTGATGTCCGATCACAAGGTTCTCTCCGGCGCACGCGTCGTGCTGCCCACCGGGATCGTCGAGAACGGACGCGTGATCGTCGACGGCGGCCGCATCGCGGGCGCGGCGCCCGAGGACGCCGAGGTCCTCGACCTCACCGGCCACTGGCTGGTGCCCGGCTTCGTCGACATGCACAACCACGGCGGCGGCGGCGCCTCCTTCACCTCCGGCACCGTGGACGAGGTCCTCAAGGGCGTCCACACCCACCGGCTGCACGGCACCACCACCGTCGTCGCCTCCTTCGTCACCGGCGACATGGACTTCCTCACCGCCCGGGCCGGCCTGCTCTCCGAGCTCGCCGAGCAGGGCGAGATCGCCGGCCTCCACTTCGAGGGCCCGTTCATCTCCCCCTGCCGCAAGGGCGCCCACGACGAGACCCTGCTGCGCGACCCGCACCCGGCCGAGGTCCTCAAGCTGATCGACGCAGCCCGCGGGCAGGCCAAGATGGTCACCCTCGCGACCGAGCTGCCCGGCGGCATCGACTCCGTACGGCTGCTGGCCGAGCACGGCGTCATCGCCGCCATCGGCCACACCGACGCCAGCTACGAGCAGACCGTCGAGGCCATCGACGCCGGCGCCACCGTCGCCACCCACCTCTACAACGCGATGCCCGGCCTCGGCCACCGCGCGCCCGGCCCGATCGCCGCGCTCCTGGAGGACGAGCGGATCACCGTCGAGCTCATCAACGACGGCACCCACCTCCACCCGGCCGCCCTGGAGCTGGCCTTCCACCACGCCGGCGCCGAGCGCGTCGCCTTCATCACCGACGCCATGGACGCGGCCGGCTTCGGCGACGGGCGCTACATGCTCGGCCCGCTGGAGGTCGAGGTGAAGGACAGCGTGGCCCGCCTCGTCGAGGGCGGCTCCATCGCCGGCTCCACCCTCACCCTGGACCGCGCCTTCAAGCGCGCCGCCACCGTCGACCGGCTCCCCGTCGAGTCCGTCGTCCAGGCCATCTCCGCCAACCCGGCCCGCCTCCTCGGCGTCTACGACCGGGTCGGCTCGCTGGAGCCCGGCAAGGACGCCGACATCGTCGTCCTCGACGACGCCTTCGACGTGAAGGGCGTCATGCGCAAGGGCGAGTGGATCGTCGCCCCGCAGGGAGTCACCGCCCGGGTGCCGCAGAACGCCTGACCCCGGCCTGACATCCCGCCTGATCAGGGCGGAAACGGGACGGCGAACGGTCCTGGGTCTGGGCCGATCGCCGTTCCTTTGGCATGATCGCGCTGTCTCCACAGGTCTTACCGGAAGTACGGGGGGTGGACAGGTGATTCTCACGGTCACCCTCAACACGGCGCTGGACGTCACCTACGAGGTGCCCGCGCTGATCCCGCACACCAGCCATCGCGTCACCCGCAGCGCCGAACGGCCCGGCGGGAAGGGCGTCAACGTGGCCCGGGTGCTCGCCGCGCTCGGCCACGAGACCGTCGTCACCGGCTTCGCCGGCGGACCCACCGGCGACCGGCTCCGCGCGCTGCTCGCCCCCGTCCCCCGGCTGACCGACGCGCTCGTCGCCACCGAGGCGGCGACCCGGCGCACGCTCGCCGTCGTCGACACCGGCGCCGGGGACGCCACCGCGTTCAACGAGGCCGGCGCCGCCGTCACCGCCGCCGAGTGGACGACCTTCCGGGAGCGGTACGCGCAGCTGCTCGCCGGCGCCGCCGCCGTCGCCCTGTGCGGCAGCCTCCCGCCGGGCGTCCACGTCGGCGCCTACGCGGAGCTGATCCGTACGGCCCGCGCCGCCGGCGTCCCGGTCCTCCTCGACACCGCCGGGGAACCGCTCCGCCGCGGCATCGCCGCCCGCCCCGACCTGGTGAAGCCCAACGCCGACGAACTCGCGGGCCTGACCGGCTCCCGGGACCCGCACCGCGCCACCCAGGACGCCCGCCGCCGCGGCGCCCACGCCGTCGTCACGTCGCTGGGCCCCGACGGCCTGCTGGCCGCCACCCCCGACGGCCTCTGGCACGCGACCCCGCCGGCCCCGGTCCACGGCAACCCGACGGGAGCCGGCGACTCGGTGGTGGCCGCCCTCCTGGCGGGCCTGATCGACGCCACCCCCTGGCCGGACCGCCTCGCCCACGCGGTCGCCCTCTCGGCGGCCACGGTCGCGGCCCCGGTGGCCGGCGAGTACGACCCTCAGGTCCTCGCCGACCTCCTCCCGAAGATCAGCGTCACCCGGGAGATGTCGTGAGAATCTATTATTTCACGCCAAAGAATGGCACTTCGCGGGCCATACCTGACTAACTATCACCCTCCATTTGGCGCTTCTTCGACTATTCGAGCGAGGGTTAGACAAATCGACCCCACTCCGCGAGGGATACGCCCATGCCGAAGAAAGCCATCACCGCTGCGAGCGTTCTCGTTTCTGCACTCGCCCTGTCCATTTCGACGGCCGGGTCAGCAAACGCAGCCACTGGCTTCACCGTCATCAGGGGCTGCGGCACGACCGGTGCCTACGGCGACATGTCCGCGACCAATTGGTACGGGCCCGACGCAACGATTAACGTCAAGTTCACCCTGACCGACATCGCCGCCGACGGGCTCAGCGTCCGGATACGACTGGTTTCCAAGGACACCTTCGGACGAATTCACTACTACCCGTGGCGTACGAACGCGCAGGGAAACGGCAAGACGAGCACCTGGCACACCACGGCCTCGCACACCAACGGCCTTTTCGACATCGGGATTCAGGTAGCTCGCGTCAACGGTGACGGCAGCACAAAGAACCACTGCACGGATTGGTAGGCGCCCGAACCGCGACCCCCGAGCGGCCCAGGGCTACAGCCAGTAGCCGCCGGGTCGCACGGGGCCGACGGCCACAGCTGACACAGAGTCAGCCGCCGACCTTACCCTCCACCAGGTAGACCTGGTCGATGATCGCCTCGCAGGAGTTGCCCTGCTCGCAGGAGATCTTGAGGGAGTTGCTGCCCTTGGTCAGGGTGGCGTAGCCGTACGTGGTGGTCCACCCCTTCTCCCAGTCGCCCTCCGGCGCGAGCGCGAAGTTCTTCATGTTGACCTTGTACGGCGGGCTGCTGTTGACCGTCAGCATGGCGTCCGCGTCCTTGCCGGGCACGCTGTAGACGATCTTGAGCGTGTAGTCGCCCGCCTCCGGCACGTCCACGGCCCAGCTCGCGGAGCCGCCGACGCCGTTGAGCGACACGTAGGCGCCACCCGGGCCCTTCGCGCCCTTGATGTCCTTGCCGACGGTGGCAACGCCGCCGAGCGTGAGCGTCGCCGCGTCCTGCTTCGGCAGCGGGGCCTGAGTCGGTTCCTCGGTGGGGTCCGTGGAAGTGCTGGGCTGCTCGCTGGGGGTAACCGGGGCCGAGGCGGTCGGCGTGCCGCCGGCCGTCTGCTCCTTCTTGTCGGTCTGGTTGCCGATGATCGCCGCGGTGATGCCGGCGACGACGACCGCGACGACCGCGACCGCGCCGATCAGCAGGCCCTTGGTGTTGGGGCCGCGGCCGCCGCCGCGGGGGCCCTGCGGGGGCGGGGTGTGGCGGGGCGGCTGGCCGCCGCCGTAGGTCTCGGGTGCCGCGTACTGCGGGTGCGGCTGGCCGTAGGCGGCCTGCTGCTGCGGCGGCACGTACGGCTGGGCCGGCTGCTGCCCGTACTGGCGCTCGCCGACCGTCCTGACCTGGTTGTACGAAGTGCGGGGAACGCCCGGCTGGGCCTGCGCGGGGCCTGGGTAGCCGTAGCCGCCGCCCTGGGGGGCGCGGCCGCCGGCCGCTGCCTGTCCGTCCGCGTACAGGTAGCCGAACGGATCGTCGTCCTCGGGCTTGTTCGCGCCGTCGTTACCGGCAGCCATCCGGGTCATCCTCTCCATGCTCGCCAGCCGTCGCCGACCCGGCGAGCCTACCCCGAACGATTGACGCTCTCCTCCCTGACGGGAGGGGATTCCTACGGCTCGCGCCGTGAGACTTCCTGCTTCGTCGCCGACCGCCCGCCCGGAGAACTCCGTTGAGGTCTTACACCAGCTCCACAGGCCGACACCGCCCGTCCGGCGGCCAGCAGGTTCTTCGCGGCGTTCACGTCCCGGTCGTGGGTCGTCCCGCAACTGTCGCACGTCCAGGTGCGGACGTGCAGCGGCATCTTCCCCTGAAGGGTGCCGCAGGTGGAGCACAGCCTGGAGGAGGGGAAGAAGCGGTCGACCGCGATCACTTCCCGCCCGTACCACTGGGCTTTGTACTCCAGCATGCTCCGGAACTCCGACCACGCGGCATCGCTGATGGCGCGGGCCAGACTCCGGTTCCTGACCATGTTGCGCACGGTCAGGTCCTCGATCACGATCGTTTGGTTCTCACGAACGAGCCGAGTGGTCAGCTTGTGCAGGCCGTCACGGCGACGGTCGGCGATCCGGGCGTGGATCCTGGCGACCTTACGCCGGGCCTTGGCCCGGTTGGCGCCGTCCCCCTTGCCTTTCTTCGCCAGGCGGCGCTGGGCCAGGGCGAGGCGGGCACGGTCACGGCGCTCGTGCCGGGGGTTGACGATCTTCTCCCCGGTCGAAAGGGTCAGCAGGTGGTCGAGGCCGACATCCACGCCCACGGCGGTGTCCGTAACGGGGAGCGGCTGAACGGCCGGGTCCTCGCACAGCATCGAGACGTACCAGCGCCCGGCCGCGTCCTGGGAGACGGTCACCGTCGAAGGCTTCACCCCCTCGGGCAGGGGTCGGGACCACACGATGTCCAGCGGTGCCGCCATCTTGGCCAACGTCAGCTTCCCGTCACGGAAGCGGAACCCACTGGTGGTGTACTCGGCGGACTTCCGCGACTTCTTCTTCGACTTGAAGCGTGGGTACCTGGCCCGTTTGCCGAAGAAGTTCGTGAACGCCGCCTACAAATGCCGAAGGCACTGCTGGAGCGGAACCGACGACACCTCATTCAGGAACGCCAGTTCCTCGGTCTTCTTCCACGCCGTCAGCATCGCCGACGTGGCGTTGTAGTTCACCCGCTCCTGCCGCGCCCACGCCTCGGTACGGGCGGCGAGCGCCATGTTGTAGACCTTGCGGACGCAGCCGAACGTGCGCGACAGCTCGGCCGCCTGCCCGTCCGTGGGATAGAAGCGGTACCTGAACGCCCGCTTCACATGCGTCGCGGTCACGCTCACAAACGATCATCCCGCCCGGCGGTGCACCTTGGCACGGGACCGTTTCTCCACGTACATCCGCTGGTCGGCGGAGTTGAGGACCTCTTCGACGGTCATCCCGCATTCGGCCCAGCCGATGCCGAAACTGGCCCCGACCCGCACCGCGCGGCCGTCCACCCGGATGGGCGGGATGATCGCGTTCCGCAGCCGGACGGCGAGGTCGGCGGCGTCGGCGGCGCCGAGGCCGTCGGCGAGGACGACGAACTCGTCACCGCCCAGACGGGCGACGGTGTCACCGTCCCTGACGCCGGTGGTGAGCCGGCGGGCCACCTCGATGAGGACGGCGTCGCCGGTGTGGTGCCCGAAGCGGTCGTTGATCGACTTGAAGCCGTCGAGGTCGCAGAAGAGGACGGCGAGCCCCTTGGTGCCGTCGTCGGTGTCGCCGCCGGTCGGCGCGACCGTGTGCACGTGGTGGTCGTACGCCCCGCCGCCGGCCTGCTCGAAGCCGAAGCCGTGCTCGTGCTCGTGGTCGTACTCGTAGCCGTCCTGGGCGAGGGGCAGCGGGTCCGGGCCGTACCCGAACCCGGCGTCGGGGCCGGGCCCCTGGTAGGCGCCGGTGTGCGCGGGGCGCTCGCAGAGCCGGGCGGAGAGCCGGGAGCGCAGCTCGGCGCTGTTGGGCAGTCCGGTGAGGGCGTCGTGGGAGGCGCGGTGGGCGAGCTGGAGCTCGTGCCGCTTGCGCTCCTCGATGTCCTCGACGTGGGTGAGGAGGAAGCGGGGGCCGTC
>NZ_JBHYKM010000025.1:0-70224 GCF_042741435.1 Streptomyces sp. NPDC058955
CGCGGGCGCGCCCCGGGGGTCGCGCGCGCCCCCGGGGTGCGCCCCCCCGCCCGGCCCGGGCGGGGTCGTCCTGGCCCGCCAGCAGACGCAGCCCGTCCTCGGCCGGGCTGCCGGGCGCCGCCGACAGCACCAGCAGCTCCATGCCCGAACCGTCCGGCAGCGCGAAGTTCTCCTGGTGCAGTTCGAGCAGCCCGACCAGCGGATGCCGGTACGCCTTGCGCCCGTGCGTACGGGCGCGCACGTCCGCGCGCGCCCACAGACGGCGGAAGCGGTCGCTGCCCATGGCCAGTTCGCCGACGAGCGAGGCGAGCCGCGGGTCGTCCGGGTACTTCCCGGCGGCCAGGCGCAGGTGCCCGACGACGTCGAGCGTGCACGTCTCCCAGTCCGCGTACAGGCCCCGCTCGTCCTCCTCCAGGAAGAGGTGCCGGGCCGTGTTCAGGCCCGACGTCGGACGGCCGTAGAGGAGCCCGGCCATGCGGTTGGCCGCCAGCACGTCCAGCCGGTGGTCCATGATCAGCGCGGGGGTGCCGGTCACCAGGTCCAGGACCCGCAGCAGCTCCGGCCGGACCCGCCCGCCCGGCGCCTTCGCCCGGCGCCGGCGCTGCCGCGCCAGCCGGTACAGGTGGCCCCGCTCGGTCTCGTCGAGGCCGAGGACCCGGGCGAGCGCGTCGAGGACCTGCTCGGAGGGCTGCGTCGCCCGCCCCTGCTCCAGGCGCACGTAGTAGTCGACGCTGACGCCCGACAGGTGCGCCACCTCTTCGCGGCGCAGCCCCGCCACCCTTCGGCGGCCGTCGGCGGGGATGCCGACGGCGGCCGGATCCACCCGGGAACGCCGGGTCCGCAGGAAGCCCGCGAGATCGTCCATGCGCTCCAGTATCGGCCCGCCCGCCGCCCCCTGGGTGGTACTGCCGTTACCAGGAACGCCGTTCCGACGGTACGGGCGCCCCTGAACACCGGCCGCCGCCGCGGCCAGACTCGGAGGCATCCGATCCGAAGGAGTCCCCATGAAGACGCTCATCGTCTACGCCCACCCGGAGCCGAGGTCCCTCAACGGCTCGCTGAAGGACCTCGCCGTCGCCACCCTGGAGGCCGCCGGACACGAGGTCAGGGTGACCGACCTGTACGCGATGAAGTGGAAGGCGGCCGTGGACGCCGAGGACTACGGCCCCGACGCGTCGAGCCCGCTGAGGGTCGCCCAGGACTCGGGCCGGGCCTTCGACTCCGGCCGGCTCACCCCGGACGTCCTCGCCGAACAGGAGAAGCTGCTCTGGGCCGACACGATCGTCTTCCAGTTCCCGCTGTGGTGGTACACGATGCCCGCGATCCTCAAGGGCTGGGTCGACCGGGTCTTCACCTACCGCTTCGCCTACGGCGTCGGCGAGCACAGCGAGACGAAGTACGGCGAGCGCTTCGGCGAGGGCACCCTCGCCGGCCGCCGGGCCCTGCTGTCGGTGACCGTCGGCGGCCCCGAGTCCCACTACGCGGCCCGGGGCATCAACGGCCCCATCGACGACCTGCTGTTCCCCCTCCAGCACGGGATCCTCTACTACCCGGGCATCGAGTCCCTGCCGCCGTTCGTGGTGTACGGCAGCGACCGGATGACCCCCGAGGCGTACGAGGCCGCCGCCACGGCGTGGCGGGAGCGCCTGCTGACCCTGGAGTCGACCGAGCCGATCCCCTTCCGCCGCCAGAACTTCGGCGACTACGAGATCCCCTCCCTCCACCTGAAGCCCGGTCTGGAGCCCGCCGGCCGCACCGGCTTCGGCCTCCACGTGCGTGCCTGACACCGCGCCGGGACGGCGGCCCGGCACCCGCCGTTATCCTCGACCGCTGTGACCGGCTCCGAGCGGCTTCCGCTCCTGTTCCTCGACATCGACGGCCCGCTGATCCCGTTCGGGGCGGATCCCGGGACGTATCCCACCTTCACCACGGGCCTCGACGCCGTGAACCCCCTGCTGTCCCGGCTCGATCCGGGACACGGAGCGCGCCTCGCCGCGCTGCCGTGCGAGGTGGTGTGGGCGACGACCTGGCAGGACGACGCCAACGCATGCGTCGCCCCGCTGCTCGGCCTGCCGCGCCTGCCCGTCGTCCGCTGCCCGGAGCCGTCGGACGCCGACGGGCAGGACGTGCGCCGCGGACTGCACGCGAAGACCCGGCGGCTGGTCGCGTGGGCGGCGGGCCGGCCGTTCGTCTGGATCGACGACGAGATCACCGACCGGGACCGGGCCTGGGTCGCCGCCCACCACCCGGGCCGTGCCCTGCTCCTCCGGGTGGACGCCCGCGTCGGTCTCACCGACGCCGACTACGCGGCGTGCGACGCCTGGCTGCGCCGGGAGCGCGACCGAGCGGCCTGAAACGGCCGGGCGCGGGTCACCCGGCCCGCGGCCCGCCCAGGGCGGCCGGGACGAGGAGGTCCGCCGCGGTGGCCGCGCGGACCTCGTCGAGCGTGACGTCCGGGGCGAGTTCGACGAGGGCGAAGCCGTCGGGGGTGACGTCGAGGACGGCGAGGTCGGTGATGACCCGCTGCACGACGGCGCGGCCGGTGAGGGGGAGGGTGCAGGTCTCGACGAGCTTGGGGGTGCCGTCCTTGGCGGTGTGCTCCATGAGGACGATGACCCGCCCCGCGCCGTGCACGAGGTCCATCGCGCCGCCCATGCCCTTCACCATCTTGCCGGGGATCATCCAGTTGGCGAGGTCGCCGGCGGAGGAGACCTGCATGGCGCCGAGGATCGCCGCGTCGATGTGGCCGCCCCGGATCATCCCGAAGGACAGCGCCGAGTCGAAGAAGGAGGCGCCGGGGAGGGTGGTGACGGTCTCCTTGCCGGCGTTGACGAGGTCGGGGTCGAGTTCGTCCTCGGTGGGGTAGGGGCCGACGCCGAGGATGCCGTTCTCGGACTGGAGCACGACCTCGATGCCGGGCGGGAGGTGGCTGGGGACGAGGGTGGGGAGGCCGATGCCGAGGTTGACGTAGCTCCCGTCGGTGAGTTCGCGGGCGGCGCGGGCGGCCATCAGGTCGCGGGTGAGGGCCATCAGGCGGCTTCTTCCTGTCGGACGGTGCGGCGTTCGATGCGGCGTTCGGCGGCGGGGTCGCCGGGCGTGACCCGGACGACGCGCTGGACGAAGACGCCGGGGAGGTGGATCTCGTCGGGGTCGAGCTCGCCCGGTTCGACGAGGTGGTCGACCTCCGCGACGGTGATCCGTCCGGCCATCGCGGCCAGCGGGTTGAAGTTCCGGGCGGAGGAACGGAAGACGAGGTTGCCGTGCCGGTCGCCGACGGTCGCCCGGACGAGCGCGAAGTCCGTCGTGATGCCCTCCTCCAGGAGGTACGGGCGCCCGCCGAACTCCCGCGTCTCCTTGGGCGGCGAGGCGACGGCGACCGATCCGTCGGAGGCGTACCGCCACGGCAGCCCGCCCTCCCCGACCTGCGTCCCGGTGCCGGCCGGTGTGTAGAAGGCGGGGATGCCCGCGCCGCCGGCCCGCAGCCGCTCGGCCAGCGTCCCCTGCGGGACGAGCTCGACCTCCAGCTCCCCGCTCAGGTACTGGCGGGCGAACTCCTTGTTCTCGCCGACGTACGAGCTCGTCATCCGGGAGATCTGCCCGGCGGCGAGCAGCAGCCCGAGCCCCCAGTCGTCGACGCCGCAGTTGTTGGAGACGACCCGCAGGCCGTCCGTGCCGCGCTGCCAGAGCGCGTCTATCAGCGTGCCCGGTATCCCGCACAGCCCGAAGCCGCCCACCGCGAGGGAGGCGCCGCCGGGGATGTCGGCCACCGCCTCCGCCGCGCTCGCGACCGTTTTGTCCAGCCCCATGGAGGATCCCTTCCCTCAGACAGCCGGATGACCTCGCAGGTCAGAGCCGGTGGCCGATACGACCGATGGGCAGCGAGCCTAGGCAGGCGCCGGAGGGCGCGACCATGGCCGTCATCCACACACCGACCCCGGTGGAGGTGGTGCCGACCACCTCCACCTCCACCTCCACCGCGACCACGGAAGCCCTCGCCGCGACGGCCACGGGAAGCCCGGATCCGTGGTTCCGCCGTCGGGCCGCCCGCCCGCGGCGGAGCGAACTCCCCGAAGGGGAGCGGGTGGTGGCGCGCCCCACCACCCGGCGGCCAAGAATGGGCGATACGCCCATGGGTCGGGCCGAACCGGCGTCATAGCCTCTCGCGCGTCCCAGCAACCCGACCCCCGGAGGCACCCCGATGCGTCCCACTCCCGGCTCCCCGCCGGGCGCCCTGCGCCGCAACGCCCTCACCGCCCTCGCCGTGTCCGCCCTGGCGGTCACCGCCGTCCCGGCCGCGGCCACCCCCGCCACCGCCGGAGCCCCCGACGGCCACTGCGCCCGCATGGCGCAGATCCGCGTACCCGGCGCCGAGCACCAGCGGGCCGCCTGCCTCGACGAGCTCACCACGGCCGGCACCGTGGCCTCGGGCCACACTGACCCCGCCGACTGGGCCGGGCTCACCCCCAAGGACCTGGCCGTCCCCAGCGGGGTGCCCGGCATCCAGATCGACGGTTACTTCCCCGACACCTCCACCACCAACACCAACCACGGCTGGAACCACGACGCCCAGTTCGTCATCCGCCTGCCCGACCGGTGGAACGGCGGCCTGGTGATCGCCGGCACCCCCGGCAACCGCGAGCAGTACGCCAACGACCGGGCGATCGCCGACTGGGTGCTGGCCCGCGGCTACGCGTACGCCGCCACCGACAAGGGCAACACCGGCCTCGCCTTCCACCGCGACGGGCAGGCGCCCGGCGACGCCATCGCCGAGTGGAACGAGCGGGTCACCCAGCTGACCCGCGCCGCCCGCGCCACCATCGCCCAGCGCTACCACCGGCCCCCGGCCCGCACCCTCGCCACCGGCCTGTCGAACGGCGGCTACCTGGTGCGCTGGCAGCTGGAGAACCACCCGGAGCTGTACGACGGCGGCGTCGACTGGGAGGGCACCCTCTGGCGCGCCGACGGCCACAACCTGCTGGAGTTCCTGCCGAAGGCCCTGCGCGCCTATCCCGCGTACGCGGCGGGCGGCGACGGCGCCGAGACCGCCCGGCAGCGGATGCACGCCGCCGGCTTCCCGGCCGGCTCGGAGTTCCTCTGGCCGTACCACCACAAGGTCTACTGGGACCTCACCCAGCGCATCAACCGCGAGGAGCTGGACCCCGGCTTCGACGGCGCCACCGAGGCCGGCACCCCCTACTGCGCGACCGGCACACCCGCCTGTGACACCGACTACGACTACGCGGCCCGGCCCGAGGAGGTCCGGCAGGCCGTGGAGAAGATCGAGCTGACCGGCCGGATCGGGAAACCCCTGATCACCCTGCACGGCACCCTCGACGTCCTGCTCCCCATCGGCGAGGACTCCGACGTCTACGCCCGGATGGTGCGCGACGCCGGCCGGGGCCCGCTGCACCGCTACTACCGCATCGAGGGCGGCACCCACACCGACTCCCTCGTCGACGCCTTCCCGGACAAGCTCCGGCCGCTCGTGCCGTGCCACCGCAGCGGCTTCACCGCGCTGGAGCGGTGGCTGGCCACGGGCAGCCGCCCGCCGGCCTCCAAGACCGTCGCCATGCCCGCCGACGCGGACCCGACGGCGCTCCTGGACCGCTGCTCCCTCGGCCGATAGCCGCCACCAGTGGTGTCAGACACCACTGAACGCCGTCACTTTATGGCTGTGGCACCCATGGGAGGGCACCGGAGGTCTCCCTACTGTTTCCGGCCATGACGAACACATTTCCCACCCCGGCACCCCTGCCGGCCACCGGGGCGATCGACCTGAGCGGGCGCACCGCGCTGGTGACCGGTGGCGGCAGCGGCATCGGCCGGGCCTGCGCGCTGGCCCTGGCGCGGGCGGGGGCCACCGTGCACGTCGTGGACCGGGACGGCGCCGCCGCCAAGACGGTCGCGGAGGCCGCCGGCGGAGAGGTGCACGAGGTCGACCTCGCGGATCCGGCCGCGATCGACCTCCTCCCCGCCGACGCCGACATCCTCGTCAACAACGCCGGCCTCCAGCACGTGGCTCCGCTCACCGAGTTCCCGCCGGAGCGCTTCGAGCTGATCCAGAAGGTGATGGTCACGGCCCCGTTCCTGCTGATGCGGCGGACCCTGCCGCACATGTACGGGCAGGGCTGGGGCCGGGTCGTGAACATCTCCAGCGTCCACGGCCTGCGGGCCAGCGCCTACAAGGCCGCGTACGTCGCCGCCAAGCACGCCCTGGAGGGGCTGAGCAAGGTCGCCGCCATCGAGGGCGCCCCGCACGGCGTGACCAGCAACTGCGTGAACCCCGGCTATGTGCGGACGCCGCTGGTCGAGGGCCAGGTCCGCGACCAGGCCGCCGCCCACGGCATCAGCGAGGGCGACGTCCTGTCGAACGTGATGCTGGCCCGCTCGCCGGTCAAGCGGCTGCTGGAGGCCGAGGAGGTCGCCGCCGCCGTCCTGTGGCTCTGCGGCCCCCACTCCGGCTACCTGACCGGCACGTCCCTCCCGCTCGACGGCGGCTGGACGGCGGGCTGACCCCCGCCCGGCCAAGAACCCCCGGCCCCACCCGCAACCCCCGGCCCCACGCGTAACCCCCGGCTCCACCCGTAACCCCCGCTCGACCCCGTACCGCCGCACCACCCGCGATCGACCCGTCCCCCTTTCCGTCCGTTCGTGAAACCGGTGAACCATGTCTGACACCACCACCCAGCCGAGAGGCGGCATCGGCCGCATCGTCGGAGCGAGCCTCATCGGCACCACCATCGAGTGGTACGACTTCTTCCTGTACGGATCGGCCGCCGCGCTCGTCTTCAACACGCTGTTCTTCCCCAGCGCCGACCCGCTGGTGGGCACGCTGATCGCGTTCATCACGTACGCCATCGGGTTCGCCGCCCGGCCGCTCGGCGGCATCGTCTTCGGCCACTTCGGGGACAAGATCGGACGCAAGAAGCTGCTGGTGCTCAGCCTGCTGATGATGGGCGGCGCCACCTTCGCGATGGGCCTGCTGCCCACCTACGGGACGATCGGCGTGTGGGCGCCGATCCTGCTGACCGTGCTCCGCCTCGTGCAGGGCTTCGCGCTGGGCGGCGAATGGGGCGGCGCCGTCCTGATCGTCTCCGAGCACGGCGGCGAGAAGCACCGCGGCTTCTGGGCGTCGTGGCCGCAGGCCGGCGCGCCCGGCGGCAACCTGCTCGCCACCGGCGTCCTGTCGCTGCTGGCCGCCGTCCAGTCGGACGCCGCCTTCCAGTCCTGGGGCTGGCGCATCCCGTTCCTGCTGTCGGGCCTGCTCGTGATGATCGGCCTGTGGATCCGGGTCTCGGTCTCCGAGTCGCCGGTCTTCCTGGAGGCCCAGGCGAAGGCCGAGGCGGCCGCGGCGGCGGGCGCGAAGGAGGAGGCGCCGGTCGTCGAGGTGTTCAAGCGCAGCTGGCGCGACGTGCTGTCCGCCATCGGCACCCGCTTCGGCGAGAACATCTCGTACTACATCCTCACCTCCTTCCTCCTCGTGTACGTCACCACCCACCTGGGACTGTCGAAGAGCACCGCGCTGAACGCGGTCCTGATCGGCTCCGCCGTCCACTTCGTGACGATCCCGATGTGGGGCGCGCTGTCCGACCGGATCGGCCGACGGCCGGTCACGCTGATCGGCTCGGTGGGCATGGCGGTGTGGGCGTTCGTCTTCTTCGGCCTCGTCGACTCGAAGTCGTTCGTGGTGATCACGCTCGCCGTCACGGCCGGCCTGCTGCTGCACGGCGCGATGTACGGCCCGCAGGCCGCGTTCATCTCCGAGATGTTCGACACCAAGGTCCGCTACTCCGGCGCCTCGATGGGCTCCCAGCTCGCCTCGATCCTCGCCGGCGCGCTCGCCCCGATCATCGCGGTCGAACTCCTCAAGGACTACGGCTCCTCCACCCCGATCTCGGTCTACCTGTGCGCGGCGGCCGTCGTCACCACGATCACCGTCGCCGTCACCCGGGAGACCCTCGGCCGCGACCTCAGCCGCGGCCGGGACGAGGAACCGGCCGCCGCCGCCCCGTCCGCCGTCGGCGCGGGCGACCGGGCCTGACCCCGGGACACCCCGGCCCGGCCCGCCGTCCCCAGGGGGAGGACGACGGACCGGGCCACACCCGCACACCCCCCACCCCCGATCCCCCCTGCGAGGAGGCGCCATGACCACCGGCCGCCCGACCGACGCCCGGACACCCGCGTCCGCCGAGGCGGCACGCCGCATGCTGGAGCTGCTCGCCGCCGACGCCCCCGCCGAGGAACTGGCCGCCCAGCCCGCACGCTCCCGGGCCGACGGGGCCGGCCCGGCCGACCTCGCGTGGATCGAGGAGACCACCCGGACCGCGCTGTCGGTGCGGCGGGTCCTCGACCAGTACCGCCGCCGGGAGGCCGAACTGGTGGCGCTGTACGACACCGCGGGCGACCTGGCCCGACTGCGGGACCTCGACGCGGTGCTGCGCGCCATCGTCCGCCGGGCCCGCACGCTGCTCGGCTCGGACGTCGCCTACCTCACCCTCAACGACCCGGCCGCGCGCGACACGTTCATGCGGGTCACCGAGGGGTCCGTCTCCGCCGCCTTCCAGCAGCTCCGGCTCGGCATGGGCGAGGGCCTGGGCGGCCTGGTCGCGCAGACCGCCCGCCCCTACGCCAGCAGCGACTACCGCACCGACCGCCGCTACCGGCACACCGGCGCCATCGACGACGGCGTCGCCGAGGAAGGACTGCGCGGCATCCTCGGCGTCCCGCTGCGCCTCGGCGAGGAGGTCATCGGCGTGCTGTTCGCGGCGGACCGCACCCCGCGCGAGTTCACCCCCGACGCCATCGCCCTCCTCGCCTCGCTCGCCGACCACGCCGCCGTCGCCATCGACAGCGCCCGCCGCCTCGACGAGACCCGCAGCGCCCTCGCCCGCCTCGAAGCCGCCAACGCGACCGCCCGCGCCCACGGCGAAGCCCTCCACCAGGCGTCCGACGCCCACGACCGGCTCACCCAACTGGTCCTGCGCGGCGCCGGCACCGACGAGGTCGCCGCCGAGATCGCGGCGCTGCTCGGCGGGGGAGTGGCCGTCCACGACACCGACGGCAGCGAACTCGCCCGCGTCGGCACCCCACCCGTCGCCCCCTCCGCCGCGAGCCTCACCGCCTCGCACACCGAGGGCCGCGCCGTCCACGCCGACGGTGTCTGGACCTGCGCCGTCCTCGCCGGCGCCGAACCCCTCGGCAGCATCGTCCTCACCGGCCGCGGCGACCTGCCCGAGGCGGACCGCCGCCTCCTCGAACGGTCGGCGCTCGTCACCGCGATGCTCCTCCTGATCCGCCGCTCGGTCGCCGAGACCGAGGACCGGGTGCGCGGCGAACTCCTCGACGACCTCCTCGCCGGCCCCGCCTCCTCCGCCCACTGGGACGCGGGCAGCCTCACCCTGCGCGCCCGCCGCCTCGGACTCGACCTCGGCCGGCCCCACGCCGTCGCCGTCCTCGACTGCGAACCCGCCGCCCGCTCCCGGCTCGCCACCGAGGCCACCCGCGTCGTGCGCGGTCTCGGCGGCCTCGCCGGCACCCGCCACGGGCACACCGTCCTCCTCGTGCCGTCCGCCGAGCCCGGCCCCCTCGCCCACGGCCTCGCCGCCGACCTCGCCCGGATCCTCGGCACCCCCGTCACCGTCGGCACCGCCGGCCCCGGAACCGGCCCGGACCAGCACGCCGCCTTCCACGCCGAGGCCCAGCGCTGCCTCACCGCCCTGCACGCCCTCGGCCGCACCGGAGAGGGCGCCGACATCGCCGACCTCGGCTTCATCGGCGTCCTCCTCGGCGACCGCGCCGACATCGGCGCGTACGTCGAGCGGGTCCTCGGCCCCGTCCTCGCCTACGACACCGAACGGGGCACCGAACTCGTCCGCACCCTGCACGCCTACTACGACCAGGGCGCCAGCCTCGCCCGCGCCAAGGACGCCCTCCACGTGCACGTCAACACGGTCGTCCAGCGCCTCGACCGGGTCGCCCAACTCCTCGGCCCCGACTGGAACACCCCCGCCAGCGCCCTGGAGATCCACCTCGCCCTCCGCCTCCACCACCTGGCGAGCACGCGCCGCTGAGCGAAATCCGTTGGTGCGGCGCGGTGCCGGCTGCCGAGAATCGCCGCATGCCCCTGCGCGAACCGAAGCTGTCCGACGGCGTCGTCACCCTGTCGCCGCTCCACCCCGACGACGCGGAGGCGCACCTCGCCGGCGAGGACGACCTCCTCGTCCGCTGGCTCAACGGCGGCCCCGGTACACGCGCGGGCGTCGAGACGTACCTCCGGCACTGCCAGGACCAGTGGACGACGGCCGGCCCCCTCCGCGCCTTCGGCATCCGCACGGGCTCCGACGACACCCTCGCCGGCACCCTCGACCTCCGCTTCGCCGGCGAGGACCTGGCCCCCGGCGAGGTGAACATCGCCTACGGCCTCTACCCGCACGGGCGAGGCCGCGGCCTCGCCACCCGAGCGGTCCTCCTGTCCCTGCCGTACGCGGCGGCGGAAGGCGGGCAGCAGGCCCTCATCCAGGCCGACCCGGCCAACGCCACCTCCGCGGCGGTCGCGCGACGCGCCGGCTTCACCACGGCCGGGCGCCGACACACGTCCCACGGCGGGCTGCTCGACCGCTACACGAGAGACCTGCGCGCCCTCGACCGGGCCTCGAACGCTACGACGTGGCGGTGTCCTCCCGCGCCCGACGGAGGGAGAGGCTGATGGCGCGCCGCGTCCGGTGGAACGCGGTCACGACGACCGTCACCTCGTCGCCGACGGCGACGACCTCCTCGGGCGTCGCCACGGGGGACGCGGAGAGTTCCGTGAGGTGGACGAATCCCTCGACGCCGTCGGCGATCTCGACGCACGCGCCGAAGGGAAGCAGCTTCGTGACCTTGCCGGGCAGCGCCCGGCCGACGGGGAGGTCCCCGCCGAGGGCGTCGAAGGGATCGGGCCGGGTCGCCTTCAGGGACAACCGGGCCTCGCCGTTCGTGGTGTCGAACTGGAGGAACTCGCACGAGACGCGCTGCCCGACCCGGACGACGTCCGACGCCGCTTCGAAGGGCCGCCAGGACAGTTCGGCCATCGAGATGAACCCGACGCCGGGGAAGACCGGATGCTCAGGACCCTCGTCGAGCGCGACGAACACGCCGAACCTCTCGATCGCCGCGACGGTGCCGGACATGATCTCGCCCTGGCGGCGCCCCTTCAGGAACGCCCACAGCTCCGGGTGCTCGGTGGCGGTCATGGCCAGCCGGACCCGGCAGCCGTCCACGTCGACGTCGACCACCTCGGCCGTGACGCGCTGACCGACGTCGACGGTCGTGGGCCGGCTCCAGTGGAGGTCCAGCGGCCCTACGACTCCCAGCGGACGGTCGGGAAACCCGTCCAGCGTGACGGTCACACCGTGACCCCGTGTGAACGCCGCCACGGTTCCTTCGCAGATGTCTCCGATGCGGATCCCCGCCACGAACTCCCGTGCGTCCTGGTCCCGCGATGTCGCCCCCATGCCGGCCAACCTCTCACGAGGCCGGTGGCACGGGGGCGGGACGGGTGCGGGGTCAGTGTCCGCCGGAGTGGTCGATGACGTTGCCGTTGGAGCAGTTGTTCTTGTGGTTGCCCGTCCAGTCGCTCAGGGCGGGGACCACGGCGAGCTCCTGGATACAGACGTCGGCGGCGGTGAAGTTCCAGTTGTTCGCCGCGTTCACACCGCTCCCGAAGTTGCTGTCGTGGTCGGCGAAGGCGGGCGTGGCGGCGGAGAGGGCCGCGGCGGCCATCAGGCCGCAGGTGATGATCTTTCGCATGGTCGGGGAACGCCTTGGGGACGGTACAGGTTACGGGGGATCGGCTGAACGGGAAGGGTGGGCGAGGTGCGTGGGCTCGGGACGGACGTGGCCGCCAAGGACGCGTTGATCGAGAGCTTTCTCCAGGAGTACCCGGGGGCGGAGGATGCCGGGCGTGGGCATCCCGCGCTGCAGGGCTGCGAGGACGTTCGCTGGACCGACTACATCGGGTGTCCGGCGGCGGCTCCGGTGCTGCTTCGTGCCCTGCTCGACCGGACGGCCGGTCCGGAGGCCGAGCGTGTTCTGAGCGGCGTGTTGTTCAACGACATCACCTCGATGAACGCGGCCATGCCGGCTGCGCTGCCGTTTCTGATCCGTCTGGCCGGCGATCCGTACGTTCCGGTGCGGTCCGACCTGCTGGACCTCTTGGTGTCCGCCGCGGAGTTCTCCGAGTCGGTCGCCGGACAGAACGAGGCATGGGTGATGTGGTTCGGCAGCGACGAGGAGCGTCCTGCACGGGCGCGGTGCCGGGCCGTGTTCGCCGAGCACGCGCGTGTGGTGGGGGCGCTCGCGGCCGAGGTGGGCGATCCGGACCGGCGGGCGTCCCTTCGGCGGGCTGCCAGGCTCGGGTGAGGCCTCAGCCTCGGTGGCCGAAGAACTCGACCTCCGCCAGGGCGAGATGGCGGCCGCGGGTCGTGCCGTAGGCGGTCTCGGGGGTGATGCGGACCCGGGTCACCTCGGAGGCGCGCAGGGTGAAGGTCTGCTGGCCCGGCTGGTCCTTGAGGGTGATGCGCCGGGTCTGGGTGCCGCCGTCCGCCGAGACGACCTCCACCAGGATCCGCGCCGGGCGGGCCTGGGTCAGGAACTCGTCCTTCTTCGCCGACGTGCCCGCGAAGACCACCAGCTTCGTCACCCGGACCCCCGGCGCCTCGAAGTCCGCCTCCAGCGTCGCGCCGGTCGCGGGCGCCGCCCAGTAGCGGTTGCTGAAGCCGTCGAAGGCCGCGCCCGCCGGATGGTCCTTCAGCGCCCGGGAGGCCCGTACCGCCGACGGCGGCAGCGACTCCGGCGGGCTCGTCTCCTCCCGGGCCAGGCCCAGCAGGCGGCCCGCGTGCGGCAGGCCGAACCAGATGCCGCAGGCCAGCAGGACCAGCACCAGCGGCAGCAGGAGCCGGGGCCTGCGCCGGGACCGGCGCGGACGGGTGCCGGCGAGCGGCGCCCGGCGCCCCCGGCGGCGCAGCAGCCGGCGCCACCACGGCGGCGGCGCCTCGGGCCGGGGCCCGGGAGCCAACGGCCGGGCGCACCGCACGCACAGGGTGCGGCCGGCCTCGTTCTCGGTGCCGCAGGCCGCGCAGCGGAGCGTCGGCACCGGGGGCGCGGCGACCGGCGCCGGGGCCGGCGTCTCGGGCGGTGGACCGGGCACCGGCGCCTCGGTCTCCGCCCCGGGCCGCCGCAACCCCGCTGCCGCGGGCGCTTCCACCGGGGCGGGGGCAGGAGGTGCGGCGGGTGGCTCAGCCGGTGGCTCGGCAGGCGGTGCGGGTGCGGGTGCGGGTGCGGGTGCGGGCGCAGGGCCGTCCCCCGTACCCGCCGCCCCCGCACCGGAAGTCTCGGTTTCCCCGTCCCCCTCCCAGTCCAGGAACGCCCCGCAGGAGGCGCAGAACGGCGTCCCCGGCGCGTTGCGCAGGCCGCACGTCGGGCAGGTCATCTCGTACCCCCGGGCGTGAGTTCCAGAGTGAAGCCGACGTGGGCCGGGAGCTCCGCGGCGATGAGTTGCTCCAGGCGCGCCCGGTTGACCCGGCCCGGGTCCGGCGGGGCGACCCGGACCGTGACCCACGGGCGGGCGGTGCCGGGCAGGGGGGTGCCGGGGGTGGGCGACCAGACCGTGCCGCCGCTCTCCTGGAGGGAGACCGGCGCGCCGCCGGTCTCCAGGCGGAGCGCCTCCGCGAGGCCGTGGAGGGTGCCGCGGGCCCGGTGGCGGTCCACCGCGCCGAGGACGGCGGCGCGGCGGCGGTCCGGGGGGCTGTCCTCGTCCGGTTCGACGGCCACCCAGCCGGCCAGCCAGTCGAGGAAGTCCTCGGGCGCGGTGCGCGGGTCGAGGTGGGCGGGGAGGTTGTCCATGCTGAGCAGCACCGGCGCCAGGACCTCGTCGAGCGCGGCCAGGAACCGGGCGAGGAAGTCGTGTTCGAGGTAGACGGCCGGCAGCAGGTCGATGAGCGGGTGCGGGCTCGGCAGCCCGGGGACGTCGGTGCGCACGGTGGTCAGACCTCCCGGACCCGCAGCTGGTGCTCGTACGAGAAGACGAGGGCGTGCCGGTCGAGGGGGATCCGCCCGTCGGGGACCTCGGTCCGCTGCCCGGTGACGGGGTCGGCGCGGTAGAGCCGGACGTCGTCGACCAGGTCGACGCCGGGGACCCGCTGGAGGACCGCGTACGCCTCGCCGGTCTGGACCGGGCGGCCGAACGGCCAGCCGGCTCCCTCGGGTCCGCCGGTGAGCGCGTTGAAGTAGCCGTCGAGGGCGGCGAGGGCCTTCTCCCGGACCCGTTCGGCGGTGGCGCCGCGGCTCGCCTGCACGGTCGCGACGAAGGTGACGCCCTGGTAGAACGGCGGCTCGACGACGAGCCGGGCGCCGACGGGGCGGCGGGCGTCGAGGTGGGCCGCGATCCGTTCGAGGGTCCGGGGCGGCGGGATCAGTTCGTCGAAGGCGATCCGGCCGCGGGCGTCGCCGCGCCCGGACGGCACGACGAGCAGCCGCACCCCGCCCTCGGCGTCGTCGGGGACGCAGTGGACGCGCGCCGCGTCCGGGGCCACCTCGCGGGCGAGCAGTTCGTAGTCGCGGGGGACGACGGCCCGTTGGAGGGTCCGCAGGGTGAGCGGGCCGCGGACCCGGGCGCTGTCGACCGTCTCGCCGTCGACGCCGCCGAGGGCCGGCCGGCGGTTCTCGACGCGCGCCACGAACGGCACGGTGCCGCGCAGGACGCGCAGCGTGGAGCGGGCCACGTTGCCGCGGAGCCCGCCGCCGGTGCGGTACGCGCGGACCCGGACGGTCGCCCCCTTCGCCGGGACGGCGCCGAACTGCCGTACGGTGCCGTCCCGTTCTCGGACGGCGGGGCCGAACTCGACGCGGCCGGTGCCCTCGTCGAGGGTGAAGTGCCGGTCGGCGGGGCCGGAGTGGGCGAAGTCGTCGACCCGGGTCCAGGGCGGTTCGGTGTCGTCCGCGGCATCGGGCGGTGTCACCTCCAGGGTGAACTCGCCCGGCACGACCGGGGGTCGGTCGACCGTGAAGGACTGGCCCGCCACCCCCTCGGCCGTCCCCAGGACCTCGTCCGTGATCCGCTCGGCGTGCTCGGCGCCGACCGTCGCCCCGATGGTGAAGGCGGTGATCCCGCGGACCACCGGCGGTGCCACGTACGTCGGCTGGTCCGGCGCCGCCGCCACCAGCCGGCAGCGCAGCCAGCCGGCGCCGCGCCGCACGATGCTCAGCGCGGTGTGGGTGGCCGGCAGGTGCAGGATCAGTTCGCCGGACCGGTTGAAGCCGCCGGTGTCGTCCTTCTCCACCTCGCAGGCCGTCCAGCGGAGCCCGTCCCACGCCTCCCACACCAGCGGCGGCCGCAGCGGGTCGACGCCCACGCCCTGCACGTCGCAGTCGAGGCGCAGCACCACCACCCCGGCGGGGACCGGCGTCGACAGGCCCACGTACAGGGCGTCGCCGGGAGCGGGCGCGGGGGAGAAGCAGGGGATGTCGCGGCCGAGGGCCAGCTCGTCGGTCCGGTCCACCGGTTCGGCGGCCGGGCCCGCCCCCGCTGCGGGCGCGGGCAGCGTGGCCAGGGCGGCGTACGCGCACGGCACGATCGTCAGGTCCCGGGTGGTGCCGAAGACCACGGCCGACTCGGTCTCGGTGCGGACCGTCGCCACCTCCGTACCGGCCCGCACGACCACCGGCTCGGGCTGCGGCGCGGAAAGCCGGAACGTGACGTCGGTGGTGGCGGCGGTCGGCGGGTGGAGCCGCACCCCGATGAGGTCCAGGAAGGTCAGATAGCTCTTCTCCGGCACCCGGTTCACCCGGTAGACGAGCTGGTCGACCATGGTCGCGAACGCCTCGATCAGCGTGACGCCCGGGTCCGACACGTTGTGGTCGGTCCACTCCGGGCAGCGCCGCTGCACCAGCCGTTTGGCCTCGTCCACCAGGCTCTGGAAGTGCCGGTCGTCCAGATGGGGGCTGGGCAGGGTCATCAGCGGTCCTCCTCCGGCCCGCCGGTCCCGGACGTGCCGGGGCCCGACGGCAGGGCGGTGTCGTGGCGCGGGATCACATAGAACGGGAACACCAGGTTCCGGGGGTCGTTGGCGCCGCGCACCGTGTAGCCGATGTCGATGTACAGCACGCCGTTGTCGACCTCGTCGAAGCGGACCGCGATCTCCGTCACCTCGATCCGGGGCTCCCACCGCTCCAGCGCGAGCCGCACCTCGTACGCGAGCTGCCCGGCCGTCCCCGCGTCGGCCGGCGCGAAGACGTAGTCGTTGATCGCGCAGCCGAACTCGGGCCGCATCGGCCGCTCCCCGGGCGAGGTGGCGAGGATCAGCCGGATCGACTCCTCCAGTTCGCGCTCGCCCCGGACGAGCGCGATCGACCCGGTCGCGTCCGTGCGCGGCGGGAAGGCCCAGCCCGCGCCGATGAACTCCTGCCCCATGGTTCCCCTCAGCCTCCGATCAGCACCGACGGACAGCCCGACACGACCGCCGAGCCGCAGCCGGACAGGTCCCCGACCCGGGCGGCCGGACGGCCCCCGATCAGGACCGTCGTGGACCCGGGCGGCGCGAGCACGGACGGCGGGTGGGCGGCCGGCGACGCGCACTGGTGCCCGGTGCCGACGGTGGCCGCGGGCTGCCCGCCGATGAGGACGGACGACACCCCCGGCGGGCCGATCACCCCCGGGTGCGCGGTCGGGTCGCCGACCCGCGCGGCGGCCGCTGCCTGTGCCATGACTCTCCCCCCCCGTACCCGTCAGTTGATCTTCACCAGGGGCGCGTTGACGGACAGTGTCGTGCCGCCCTTCAGCTCCGTGCGCTGCGTGCCGTCCACCGTCACCGTGGACCCCCGCACGTCGAGCGCACCGCCGGTCGCCAGCCGCACCTCCCCCTGCCCGCCGTCCACCCTCACTCCCTGACGTGCCGTCACGGACACGCTGTCACCGCTGAGTTCGAGGGCGCCCCGCTCGGCGGCGACGCTCACACCGCCCGAGGCCGAGATCGACACCTTCTCCTTCGCGGTGATCCGCACCGCCCCGTCGCTGCCGATGGTCACCGCCGTCCCCGCCTGGTCCAGGTCGATCGTCAGCTTCCCGTCACCGGTGCGTAGTCTCACCCCCTGCGCCCCGCCCGCCGCGTCGAGCAGTTCGAGCTTGTGCCCGCCCTTGGACGCGAAGGCCCGCCGGTCCACCGCCCCGGACGTCGGATCCACGGCCCCGCCGCCCGACGGCCGGTCCTGGCCGTTGTAGAGCCCGCCCAGGACGTACGGCCGGTCCAGGCGCCCCAGTTCGAAGCCGACCACCACCTCGTCCCCGACCTCCGGGATGTACGGTTCGCCACCGCCCGTGCCGGCCGCCTGCGCGGTCCGCGCCCAGTCGCTCGCGTACTCGTCCGACAGCCACGGGAACGTCACCTTCACCCGCCCCGAACCGTCCGGGTCCTGTGTGTCCGTCACCGTCGCGTTGACGAGCCCGCCGGACCGGTGGCCCTCCGCGGGACCACCGCCGCCCGTCAGCCCGAAGAGCGACCGCTCCTGCTGCCCGGAGACCGTGAGCCACGTCTCGTACCCGCGCACCGCGTCGAAGACGTGCCGCGAGGAGGTCACCGTGTACCGGCCCTCGAAGGGCGCGCCGACCGCGTTGAGCGCCACCGCCGTGCCCGCCCGGACCTCCGGATTGCCCCGGATCACCGCCTCCAGCTCCGCGAACGACCCCGCGATCCGCTCCGCGAGCGCCTTCGCCGCCCGGTCCACCCGCTCCTGCGTGCCGTACCCGCCGTCCGTCACCACGTGCCGGGCCTCCCCGAACGGCGCCGTCACCTGCGCCGCCGTCACCCCCAGCGCCAGCCGCGGCGACGTCCCCGCCGGGGCCCGGCCCACCAGGGCACGCTTCCCCCGCACGTCCCAGCCCCGCACCTCCACCTCCGAGACCTGCTCGGCGGCCGACACCGACGCCCGGCAGCGCAGCAGGTTCGCACCCCGCTCCAGCACCAGCGGATCCCGGTCCGCGCGCGCCGACGCGTCCGGCGCCCCGCCCGCCTCCACCGGCTTCGCCACGTGCAGCCGCCCGTCCCGTACGAACGCCTGCGCCCCCGCCTCCTCGGCGAGACCGCGCACGAACTCCCAGTCGCTGACGTTGGCCTGCGCCACGTGGTCGAGCACCGGCCCGGCCACGTCCACCGTCCCCGGCTTCAGCCCCGCCCGCTGGGCGACCTGGGCGACGATGTCGGACAGGGCCATGTTCTGGTACCCGGCCACCCGCGCCCCGCGCAGCAGCCGGTACGTCTCGTCGAGCCCGCGCACCACGGTGTACGTGCCCGACTCGTCCAGCTCCAGTTCGAGCGCCGTCACCACCCCGGTCAGCAGCGGCAGCGGCTCCGTGCCGCCGCCGCCCCGCGCCAGCAGCCGGATCTCCGCGCCGACCGCGATCCCGCCCTGCGCGAGCAGCGTCCGGTCCGGGTCGCGGAACCGCAGCAGGAACAGGTCCGGCAGCGTACGGCTGTCGTCGACGTACCCCTCCACCAGCGTGTTCATCAGCCGCGCCGGCAGCGGACCGCCACCGACCTCCACCAGCAGCGCGGACGCCACCCCCGGCGCCATCAGCGACCACCGCCCGCGGCCGCCGACGCCTCGCGCAGCCGGCCCAGCTCGTCCGGCGCGGGCAGCAGCAGCCGCGTACCGGGCGCCAGCCGCAGCGGGTCGTCGATGCCGTTCGCCTCCGCGATCACCCGCCACGCCGCCGGATCGCCGTACTCGCGCTGCGCCAGCGACGGCAGCGAGTCCCCGGCCGCCACCCGGTGCGTCCGCCGGGCGGTGAGCGCCCCCGACGTCGGGTTCTGCCCCGGCGTCTCCCCGCTGATCTCCTCCATCGTGACGAGGCAGACCGCCCGGATCGGCACGCCCGAGGTCGTGAACAGCGTGTACTTCGCCTGGACCTGGCTCACGTACCCGGGGAAGCCGGTCAGCCCGCCCCAGTGGAACACCACCCACGGCGGCGACGACCGCTGCTGCTGCCGCGTCTCGCTCGTCGGCACACAGCACGCGAAGAGCTGCTCCACCGAGGTGACCACCCGGGTGTCCTGGGTGTCGCCCGCGTCGAAGAACATCTCCACCGTCAGCTTGCTCGGCTGCGGCCCCTGGTACTCCGGCGGCCCCGCGCTCTTCGCGCCCTTGGCCGGCGTCCGCTTCCACGCCGCCGCCTTGGTGAGGCTCAGCTCCTTCGGATTGAACTGGAAGTCGATCCGCCCGCACGGCGCCCCGGGCGTGAGCCCGCCGCCCGACGGCGGCGTCCGCAGCTCCAGATAGGCGTGCTCCAGCTTCGGCCGGGCGGACCGGCCCTTCCCGGCGGACGCGACGCCGGAGGTGCCGGCCGCGCTGAAGGCGATGGGCGCGCTCATGCCGGTCAGCCCTCCATCACATAGCCGTGGTGGGCGATCTCGATCGTCTCGATCGCCACCTTCGGCGACTCGGGCGTGAAGGACGGACCGGTCCACCGCACCGGCACCACTTCGAGCAGCCCCCACTGGGCCACCGTCCGCCCGTCCCCGGTCCGCGCCTCGATGTGCGCGGTCTTCCGCGTGAACCCGGTCGTCATCCCGGCGAACCAGCGCGCCACCTTCTCGGTCTCCCGGGTGAGCGGACGCGACAGCTTCACGTTCGAGTACTTGAGACGGGTCGGCAGCTGCCACACGTGCCCGTTGTTGCCGCCCTCCTCGCGGGTCTCCAGGACGACCTCGCAGCCCAGGCCCTCGCAGGTGTTGAAGGACCCGAGCTCGATGTCGTCGATGGTGACGACGAAGCAGACGCTGACGGCGGGCTCGTCGTGCGGAGCGGCGGTGGCCATGAAGTCCCTCCTGGTCAGAACCGGGTGTCGATGAGCCGGCCGGCGCGCTCGCGCTCCAGACGCAGATCGGCTTTGAAGAGGCGGGCGAGCTGCGGGTAGAGGGCGCGGACGAACTCGTCGGTGACGGGAGGAGCGGCGGACGGCCCGGACGGGGCGGTGGAAGCGGTGGTCTCGCCGGTGGGGCTGGGGCCGGTGTCCGCGTTCTCGTCCGGCACGGGCTCGGGCGCGGCCGCCCGGACGTCCTCCGGCGGCGGGGGCGGGGGCTCCTCGGTGGCGACCTCGCGCTGGACCAAGGGGGCCGCCGCCGGGACTGCGGGCCGGTGGTGGACGGCCGGCGGGGGCGGCGGCGCGAACACTACGCTGCCGTCGGCCATCCGCTGGGCGACCCCGGCGGCGACGGCCACGTCCCCGGCGTCGCGGGGCGGCCGGGGCGCCGTCGGCACGGGCCGCGCGGTCACGCGCTGGACGGCGGCGGGACTCGGCGGCGGGGACGTCCGACGCTGGACGGCGGCGGGCGCCTCCCAGCGGACCGGCACGGCCGGCGGGACGGTGGGGGCAGCGGCGACCGGGGTGGGCTCCGAGGCCACGGTACGCAGCACCAGGGGCCGGTCGGCGAGGAGCGGCGCCACCGGCTCGGGCTCCGGCGCGGGCGTCGGCGCCGGGAGCGGGGGCAGCACGGAGGTGGTGGCCTGTACGAGGGTGGGCGCGGCGGCCGGAACAGGTGCGGGTACGGCCGGCGCGGCACCGGGGGCCTCGCGTTGCGCCGTCGGCGGGAGCCCCGGGAGCGGCGCGCCGAGGCCGGGGGCGCGGCGGGGCGGCGGAGGTGGGGAAGGGGGCGGTCCGGTGGGCGGGAGGGACCGCTGGACGGGCGGCGGAGCAGCGGGCTCGGGAGCGGCGTCGGGCTCCGGCGCGGCGGGCAGGAGCGGCCGCTCGCCGACCAGCGGGCGTACCGAAGGCTCGACGGCCCCTCCCCCCGAGGGGGCGGGAGAGGAGGGCCCGTCCGCAGCCTCCGCCGGGACCTCCGCTGCTCCCTGGCTCGCCGCGTGCTCCGTCGGCGCCTCCCGCGTCCGCTGGATCGCGGGGGTCTCCTCCCGACGGGCGGTGTGCGGCTGGGGAACGGCCGGCACGCGCGGGGGCGGTGGCGCGGGTAGGGGGACGGGTACGGGTACGGAATCGAGTGCCGGGGCGGGCACCGACATCGAGGCCGCCCGCTGCACGGGCCCCGCGAGCCGCGCCGCCACGGGCAGCCGCACGCCCGGGACCTCCGCCACGGGTGACGTCGACGGTGCCGCCGACGCCGCCGGTCGGGCCCCGTCACGTACGGGAAACTCCACCACCGACGCCGCACGCTGGACGGGCGTGGTCACCCCCTGGACGAGTCCGCTCGGCGCCTCCGCGCTGATCAGGTGGCCGAGCGGGGTGGAGAGGGCGGTCGGCTGCCGGGTGGGCAGCCCGCGCTCGAAGGCCGACGGGTCGGTGACGAGCGTCGGCGCGCCCAAGGTCCGCTGGAGCGGCGGCATCTCGGACACGTCCCACCGGTCCCCGGGGGCCGCCGACGGGGTCGGGTCCGCGGGGCGTTCGGCCCCCCGTCCGCCGCGCAGCCAGGACAGCAGTCCCATGGTTCCGTTCCCTCCCCGTCGGTCATCCTCCGCCGAGGCGGGCCACCTGGGCGACGAACCTCTGACGTTCCGCGTGCTCCAGGTCGAGGAGCTGATCCAGTGGCCAGTGGAAGTGGTAGGCGAGGTACGCGACCTCCTCGTACAGCTGGTCGGCCGCGTACGTCACGATTCCCCCAGGCGGCCACCGGCGAGGTCCACCGCGAACTCCTCCTGGCAGGACGGGCAGGTGACGGCGGCGCGGGTGTGCCCCTCGGCGTTGATCCGCCGGTAGAAGTCCTGGAGGAAGGCCAGGTCGGAGGCGAACAGGTCCTCGACGACCCCGGGATGGACGTCGTCGACCGTGCCGATCCGGGTGACCACGCGGGAGATGAGCACCACCGACAGGTACGCGGAGTTCTCCCGCACCCGGTCGTCCCGGAGCGGCACCAGCTCGTCGCGGGCGGTCGCGAGCCGCATGACGCCGTCGCGGTGGACGGTGCCGTGCTCGTCGACGTACCCGCGGGGCAGCCGGAACGGGAACTCGGTCCGCAGCCCCGCCCCGGCGTCGTGGTCGCCGTGGCCGGCGTGGGACGGCGCGGCCGCCGTCGTGCGCCGCATCAGTCGACTTCCATGCTCTCGTAGGTGATGACGAGCTTCTCCGTCAGGACGGAGGTGTCGCCGGCCTTGAGGGCGCCGATCTCCAGGGACTTGGGCCAGGCGTTGATCAGCTTGTACCGCTTGATGGGCAGGCCCTCGTAGTCGTAGACGATGATGGCGCCGTTGCGGCGCGCGTCGCTCATGCGGCCGAACCGCGAGTCCTTGATCCACCGTTCGAAGCTGTTGTCCTCGGTGAGGCCGCGGGAGACGGTGACCTCGCCCGCCTTGGGCCGCCCGGGCAGCTTCTTGATGGCGTACTTGCCGTCGGCGGTGTTCTGCTTGAGCTCGATGACGTCCTGCTCCATCTTCAGGCCGCTGACCTCGGTGATCTGCCTGATGATGACGCTGTCGAACTCCAGGCCGAAGGAGTGTCCGACGGAACTGTCGAGATCGGGAAGGGGCACGAGGGTCTCCTCACTCGTCGACGGCACCGGTGCCGCTGGTCAGCTGGGACAGGCGGAAGACGACGAACTCGGCCGGACGGACCGGCGCGACGCCGATCTCGCAGACGACGTGGCCCGAGTCGACGCTCTCCGGTGGGTTCGTCTCGCGGTCGCACTTCACGTAGAACGCCTCCTCGGGGTTGAGCCCGAACAGGGCGCCCTTGCGCCACTCGTTGACCAGGAAGGCGGCGACGGTGCGGCGGATCCGCGCCCACAGGGCGTCGTCGTTCGGCTCGAACACCACCCACTGGGTGCCGGCGAGGATCGACTCCTCCAGGTAGTTGAAGAGCCGCCGCACGTTGAGGTAGCGCCACGACGGGTCGGAGGAGAGCGTGCGCGCGCCCCACACCCGGATGCCGCGGCCGGGGAACGCGCGGATGCAGTTGACGCCGATCGGGTTGAGCCGGTCGTGCTCGCCCTTGGTCAGCTGCGTCCGCAGGGCGACGGCGCCCCGGACGACCTCGTTGGCCGGGGCCTTGTGGACCCCGCGCTGGTCGTCGTTGCGGGCCCAGACGCCGGCGATGTGACCGCTCGGCGGGACCGGGGTGATCCGGCCGGTCGACGGGTCGGCGACGTCGATCCAGGGGTAGTACAGCGCCGCGTACTTGGAGTCGTACCCGGCCCGCTCGGACCGCCAGGCGGCGACCTCCTGCGGGCCGAGGCCGGGCGGCGGGTCGAGGACGGCGACCCGGTCGCCCATCAACTCGCAGTGGGCGATGAGCCCTTGCTGGACGGCGATCACCCCGTCGAGCCCGATGAGGCCGCGCTCGTACGCGCTCATCAGGTCCGGCACGGCCACCGTGGTGACGTCCTCCACCGCCTCCAGGCCGCCGAGGCCGGAGCGCCGGTCGGCGTCGCCCACGTACACCTCGGGGGTGAGGGCGGTCGCCCCGCCGTTCGCGGGGGCGGGCAGCGCCGGGGCGAGCGTCACGGTCTGCGGCTCGGGGCGGGCGGGCGCGGCACCGGTGCCGGGCTCGCTGATCTCGATGAGCGCGGAGGCGGCGTTCACGCGGGTGGCGACGTTCTCCTTGCTGCGCTTGGTGGTGACGGAGGGGTACGTCTCCGCCTCCTTGCCGTTCCGGCGGACGATCAGCCGGAAGGCGTCGGAGGGCGGGTCGTCGCCCTCGACGTCCGCGACCTCGACGGTGATCGTCCCGGTGACGCCGGGACGGGCGACGACCGAGTACGCGCCGATGGCGGTCGGGCCGGTGGCGGTAGGACCGGTGGCGGCGACCTCGCCGGGCTCGCCGGGTACGTCCTCGGGCGCCGGCGCGGTGCCGTCGTCGACGCGGACGACGTAGCAGGTCCCGCCCCCGTTCGCGAAGAAGCCGTACACCGAGGCGGCGAGGTACGTCCCCTCGACGAAGTCGCCGAAACGGCTCACGAACTGGCTCCAGTTCGTGATCAGCGTCGGCTCGTCGAAGGGCCCCTTCCGTGCGAAGCCGACGAACGCGGCGACCGAGGTGCCCACCCCCTCGATCGGGCGGGAGCCGGACTGGACCTCTTCGACGTAGACGCCAGGGGACAGATACGACGGCATACGGTGCTCTCTCTCCTCGACGTCACTCCTCGACCGGGTCCTCGACCGGATCCCCGGCTGGGGAACAGCTCCCGTGGAACCGGGCCATTCTCACGAGCGGGACGATCACCCGGAACGGATGATCGGCCGCCCACCCGGGCAGCGTGAACTGCCCGAAGGTGCAAGGGAGTCGGGGCCGCACCGAACCCCCGCCGCTCTCCGCCCGAGGACGGGTGGCGGCCAGGCTGGCCGTGCGGCCACGGCTACCGGGAGGCGACGGATGAAGGAGGTCCCGGAGAAGAAGCCGACGAGCGGCGACCGCAGGACGGGACCCGCGCCCGCTTCCCCCTCCGGCGCGGGCGGTCTCTCGCCGCACAGTGTGCAGCGCCTCCAGGGCGCGGTGGGCAACGCGGCGGTGGCCCGGCTCGTCGCGCAGCGGTACACCGCCCCCGTGAAGACGCCGCCGAGCGCGGCACCCGGATTCCGGCGGGTGGGCGCGGACGTGGCCGCGAAGAAGCGGACGATGGCGGCGCACCCGCCGGCCGCGGCCGAGTCGAAGGCCGCGCAGGACGCGGCGGTGGCGCCTCCGGACGACAAGGAGGCGCAGGGCAAGACCGCGAACGCGGAGAAGATGAACGCGGCGAAGCCCGGGGAGTTCGACAAGGCGGCGTTCGTCGCGGCCGTCGACAAGGCGATCGAGGCGCAGGCGCCGAAGAACCTCGACGAGGCCGACAAGTTCTCCAAGTCCGGCAAGGCCGACAAGGTGAAGGAGGAGGTCGACGGGAAGGTCGGCGAGGGCAAGGACACCTCGGCCAAGGACATCGAGACGACGACGAAGGCCCCGCCGGACACTTCGGCGGCGAAGGACAAGCCGGTCACCCCGCTGACCCCCGACCGTCCGCCGGCCGACCCGGGCGCGCCGAGCGCGACCGACGCGATCCCGGAGAAGCAGCCGCCGGCGGTGACGGACTTCTCCCAGGGCCCGGCCGAGAACGACAAGGCGATGGCCGACGCCGAGGTCACGGAGGAGCAGCTCGCCAAGGGCAACGAGCCGGAGTTCGACGAGGCCCTGAAGGCGAAGAAGACGGCGGAGACGGACTCGGCGAAGGCCCCCGGCAAGGCGCACACCGCCGAGGACCAGCGGCTGGCGACGGCGAAGGCGGGCGCCGCGGCGGCGGGCGCGCAGGCGATGAACACCCTGACGGCGACGCGGGCGGCGGCGGGCAAGGCGGTCGACGGCGGCAAGGGCGAGACGAAGTCGAAGGACGAGCAGAAGCGGGCCGAGGTCACCGCGAAGCTCCAGAAGGTCTTCGACGCGACGAAGAAGGACGTCGAGGCGACGCTGACGGGCCTCGACCAGAAGGTCGACGCGGCCTTCACGACGGGGGAGAAGGCGGCGCGGGACGCCTTCACCGCCGACCACAAGGCCCGCATGAAGAAGTACAAGGACAAGCGGTACGGCGGCTTCCTCGGCAAGGGCCGCTGGCTGAAGGACAAGTTCGCCGGCATGCCCCAGGAGGCGAACGACCTCTACCAGGAGTCCCGCAAGCTGTACGTGGCCCGCATGCGCACGGTCATCTCCTCCGTGGCGGACCTGATCGGCGCGGAGCTGGGCCGGGCGAAGTCGAGGATCGCCCAGGGCAGGGCGGACCTGAAGGCGGAGGTCGACAAGCTCCCCGCCGACCTGAAGGCCTTCGGCGAGGAGGCGCAGCAGGACTTCGCCGGCAAGTTCGAGGACCTGGAAGCGAGCGTCGACGAGAAGTCGCAGCAGCTGGTCCAGGACCTGGCGAACAAGTACACGGCGGCGCTGAACGCGGTCGACGAGGAGATCAAGAAGCTCCAGGAGGCGAACAAGGGCCTCATCGACAAGGCGAAGGACGCGATCGTCGGCGTCATCAAGACGATCAACGAACTGAAGAACCTGCTCCTCGGCATCCTGGCCAAGGCCGCCTCCGCGATCATGAAGATCATCAAGGACCCGATCGGCTTCCTGGGCAACCTGGTGAAGGCGGTGGGCGCCGGCCTCAACCTGTTCCTCACGAACATCGGCGAACACCTGAAGAAGGGCCTGGTCGCCTGGCTCCTGGGAACGGCGACCAAAGCGGGCCTCGAACTCCCCCAGAAGTTCGACCTCAAGGGCATCATCCAGCTCATCGCCTCCCTCCTGGGCCTCACCTGGGACAACATCCGCTCCCGCATCACCCGCAAGGGCGTCCCCGAGGAGGCGCTGGGCGCGGTCGAGACGAGCGTCCCGGTGGCGAAGAAGCTCGCGACGGAGGGCCCGGCGGGCGCGTTCGAGGAGATCAAGGCGGAGACGGGCGACCTGAAGCCCACGATCCTGTCGAAGTTGACGGAATACCTGGTCCCCACGGTCATCATCGCCGGCATCACCTGGATCGTCTCCCTCCTCAACCCGGCTTCGGCCTTCGTCCGCGCGGTCAAGGGCATCATCGACATCGTCACCTTCGTGGTGAACCAGGGCGCCCAGATAGCCGACTTCGTCAACGCGGTCCTGGACGCGGTCATAGAAATAGCCAACGGCGGCGCGGCCGGCGTCCCGAAGATGGTCGAAACGGCCCTGGCGGCCAGCATCCCCCTCCTGATCGGCTTCCTGGCCGCCCTCCTCGGCATAGGCGGCCTGGCCAACAAGGTCAAGTCCGTCTTCCAGGCGGTCTCGCGGCCGGTCAACCGCGCGATCGACAAGATCGTCGACTTCATAGCAAAGAAGGGCAAAGCTCTCTGGCAGAAATCCAAAGGGGGTAGCAGCAAGAACAAGTCGAACACTGAGGCGTTGGACGGTCGCTCAGATTCCGTCGGCAAGCTCCCTCTGCCCTCGAAAAGGTTCGTCATGCGTGATGGGGAACAACACAAGGTTCTATTCACGGGGCGAGGCGCTACAGCGGACCTCAAGGTGCATAGTGTCGAGCAGCGCATCGAGGACTTCTTCGAGGCGTGGGCAGCCGAAGTGAAGGAGATGTCCGACGGAACCCAAGAGAAGGAGCAGCAGAGCGAGGCGCTGGCTGCCGCGACTGCGAAGTCCCAGGATGTACAGCAAAGAAAAGGAGTACTTGGCAGGGACGGGCATGTTAGCGCGCAGCGTCAGAGAGAATATGACGCATTGGTTGCGGACATGGCAAGGCTCGCGAGTCTGCTTGCCGCACGAAACCCGAAGCCGCCGCTGCCGCCGCCCGTGCTACCGCCTTTCTCTAATGGTGTACTTGCGACGGGGTTTAAGGCGCACTATATTCCGAGAGACATTGCCGCTATTCATCCCGGCGAAGATGCGTCTTTGAATAGCGGTGCGACGCTGAGAGGGTGGGGCTACGTCAGCCTGAATTCTCTTAACCCACCCAACAGTACGGTCTGGGTGAAGATGCACCTGATCCCTGTTCCGCTGGGTGGAAAAGCTACCGATTCCAACCTTGTCGTGGCTCGTGGGACGACGAACACGACCTTTCATTATGGAGTCGAGGACCCGGCCGCGGATGCCTTGAGGAGCGGTCGCGAGGACATGATCTGGTACGAGGTCGACCTGAACACTCATGCCAACCCGGATGGTTTCCTTGAAAGCATCACGGTGCGCTGGTCCGGCTATGAGGTGAAGGGTGGTGCATGGCATCCGAAGGCGGCAAATCCGTCGATGAAGCAGGAGCTGTCATCTGGCCCTCAAGCGGTGCCGGCAGCGGTGAATTCTCTGATGCTGAATTCGCTGAGCTCGCGCGGCTGGAAGGGGCTTAGTAACGCAATTTTCGGAAACAAGGATGAAGAGAAGTTCTCTCAATTGGTTATCGATGAACTGAAGAGCGGTGGTCCGTATACGAACAACCTCATCAATCTAAGGTCCAGGCTCATGGCCGCGAACGCGCGGCGGAGGAACGGGATATCCGACATCCGGGATAAGATAGATTCCTTGGTTGGTGCGATCCAGGCGGGGCGGATCAAGATTTAATGGAAGAGGAAGTGGACGAACATGGTGGAGCGCGAACCTAGTCCTATCGAGTGTCGATTCCTCGGTATGATCGAATCGCTGAAGCGGAGCGATATGGTCATGATTGATGGGGAGAGGAAGGGTCCCATCTATGAGGAGGTCGAGGAATCTTTGAACGGTTTCTCTCAGCTTGAGGAGCTGTATGGAGTGGTCCTTGACCCCGTCCTTGTGCATTCTCACGTCCGGTACTCCGAACTCGGAACCCACTGGCACAAGGCTGGCTCATCTGTCGGTGCGGGCGGGGAGTTCGTTCTGCGTGAACTGGTAGGCGCGGTCATGTCCGGGCCCCCCGATTCCGGGAGCGTCTCCAGGGACGATGAACGTGAACTCTTCAATCAGTTGCGTGTGATCGACTACCAGCCGGAGTCTGGAGTCATTGCGTTCACGGCTGTCCGGATTTCCGGAAGTATCATTTCTCCGCGGGTGTGGACGTACCGCTTTCCGTACGGGCTCTTTGAGCTGGATCTGGACTATCCCGGGTACTTGGAGAAGCTCCTGCTGACAAAAGGATTTCATGGGTGGCAGTTCCTCTACGCGGACGTACGGCTTGCTGACATGAAGTACGCCCCTCTGGTTCAGCTCATCCGTACGGGGGTTGATTTCCTGAAGGAGGCTCTGCCGGATCCACATTATGCGGAGCTGCATACCAAACTGGCAGAGCGTCTGAAATGAGTCGGGCGTAGTGGTCGCCAAAACAGTGAACGGGGTGCAGGCGTCCGTGTCAGCTCGGCTCAGGTCAACAGCTGGGCGTACCGCCCGAACTCCGACGCCAGGGTCAGGCGGCCCAGTTTCTGGTACTCGCGTTGGATCGCGTGGATCAGCATCGGCATCGTCAGGGGGCCGCCCGCTTCCGCTGCCAGGTACGCCGCCGTCACCGCTATCGAGCGGATGTTGCCGCCTGAGAGCTCGAACGCGTTCGCGCAGAAGGCCAGGTCCAGGTCCGTGGCGCGGGGGAGGTTCGGGCCCAGGGTGCGGTCCCAGAGTTGGAGGCGTTGGGGGGCGTCGGGGACGGGGAAGTCGACTATGAGGTCCAGGCGGCGGGTGAAGGCGTCGTCCAGGTTGGCTCGGAGGTTGGTCGCCAGGATGGCGAGGCCGTCGAAGGACTCCATGCGCTGCAACAGGTACGCGGACTCCACGTTCGCGTAGCGGTCGTGGGCGTCCTTCACGTCCGAGCGTTTGCCGAAGACGGCGTCCGCCTCGTCGAAGAGGAGGACGCCGTTGACGCCTGCCGCTTCCGTGAAGATGCGCTCCAGGTTCTTTTCTGTCTCGCCTACGTATTTGTCGATGACCGTTGCCAGGTCGACCGTGTAGAGGTCCAGGCCCAGGTCTGCCGCGATGACCTCCGCCGACATCGTCTTGCCCGTGCCCGAGTCGCCGGCGAAGAGGGCCGCCACGCCTCTGCCCCTGCCGCCGCCCGGGCGCATCGACCACGTGCCCAGGACGTGGTCGCGGTGGCGGGCTCGGGCGGTCAGTTCGCGGAGTTGGGTTTCCGTGTCCGGGGGGAGGACCAGGTCTTTCCAGGTGACCGTGGGTTCTATGCGGCGGGCCAGGCGGTCCAGGCCGGCCGCGTTCTGGGCTCGGGCGCCCTGGCGGATGTGGTCCGCGGTGACCGGCGTCGCCTCGACGTGCGCCTTCTGGACCGCCGCCCTTGCCGAGCGGGCGATCTGCTCCGGGGTCAGGAGGAAGGGGGCCAGGATGTCCTCCACCGGTAGCCCCACGTCCTCGGCCGCGGTCGCGCGCCACAGCTCCGCCCTCGCCTCCGGACCCAGCCTCGGTGCGCGGACCAGGAGCGGGGGCGCCGTCGACCAGGCCGCGTCCCAGGGGATTCGGCCGACCAGGGCCACCGGGACCGGCAGGTCCGTCACCGCGCGCAGCAGGCCAGGCCGCTCCCGGGCCACCGCGTCGACCGGGGCGCAGATCAGGCCGGCGCCCGTCAGGTGGGCCTCGCGGAGGAGGCAGCGGATCGCCTCCGTCGGGGCCGGGTCCTCCGCCAGCCTCGCCAGGTCCACGCCCAGGACCCCGCGGCCCGCCTCCTCCAGCGCCGACGCCGCCAGGGCCGTACCCGCACCGCCCTGGTCCTCCTGGAGGTAGACCAGCGCCGTGTCCCCCGACGACAGGAAGCGGGCCAGCGCCTTCGGGTCGCCCACTCCTCGTACCGGCTCCCAGGGGGCCCGTACGTCGGCCAGGCGGGGGTCCGGGGTGTCGTCGCCCAGCAGGTACGCCGTCACCCGGTCCGGGACGCGGAGCGCGCGGCCCAGGAAGGGGCGGTCCCGGTCCTCGACCAGGAGCAGGCCGCCCGCGCGCAGCGGGGCCCGTTCGCCCAGCCTCGCCCTCGCCTCGCGGTCCGCGTGCGGCATGCCGCACAGGCCCAGTGCCAGGCCGGCCGAAGGGCGGCGCCGGGTCACGTCGTCGTTGAGGTAGCCGTAGAACGCCTCGAAGCGGTCGTCCAGGTCCGGCAGCAGGGCGATGAGGAGGATGTCCACGTCCAGCGTGGAGAGGCCGAAGTCGCGGGCCAGCACCGCGAGTCGGGAGGCGGACGACGTCGGCGTCAGCGGCTGCGGCGGCGGGAAGGCGCGCGGCGCCTCCAGCAGGCGCTCCACCGCCTCCTCCGTCAGGTACAGGCCCCGGAAGGCGTCGTCCGGATCCGGGTCCACCGCCCGCCGCGCCTCCACTGCGCGGCGGATCCGGACCTCCATCTCCCGTGCCCTGGCGAGGAGTTCGGCGGTCATGTGCCGAGCCTGTCGCCGAAGCGGACCTCCAGGCCCTCCTCGCCGACCGGCGGACCCGCCGCGTACCGCGGCGACGCCGTCACCGGGACGCTCACCACCAGGTCCAGCGACGGCTTCAGCTCGCCGCCCAGCGCGCTCCAGACGTCCGCGAACGAGCGGTCCTCGGGCGGCGGCAGCGCGATCGACAGCGGCACGGCCGCGCCGAGTTCCGCCAGCGAGCCCGTCAGCCGCGCCGGCGGGAGCGCGTCGTAGCGCAGCAGGCACGCCAAGAGCGAGGAGAGCAGGCGGTGTTCGTCCTCCGGGCGCTTCGTCCACGCCGTGATCAGGTAAGACAGTTTGAAGTAGCGCGGCGGACGGCGGCGGGCGACGACCACACCCCGCTCGTCGTACTCGTTGTGCAGGCCGCGCTCCCGGCGCCGCATGTCCTCGCGGATGTCGTACAGATACAGGTTCACCATCGGCGCGTTGACCTTCGCCGCCCACTCGCGCGTGGGCGCGTCGAAGACCACCGCCACCTGCCCGCCCTCCAGGACCTCCGCCCGGATGAGGGCGCGCAGGACGTCGTCGACCTCGTGGATCACCGGCCTGTCACCCCCGTCCCGCGAAGTCCGGTGGCTGCAGGGCGTGTTGAACCACCAGGACAGGTTCCTCCAGGCGTTCCAGGCGGGCGACCTCCGCGCGCAGCGCGCGCGGGCCGATCCGGTCCTTGCGCAGCACCAGGACCTGCGTCTCGAAGCGGCCGTCGCGGCCCACCGTCAGCGGGGCGGTGTCGGCGGTCAGGCCCGTCGACCAGACGAGCCGCACCCGCTCACCGGGCGGGAAGTCCGTGCCGCGTACGGTCACGGGTTCGCCGGGCCTGACGACCTGCGGGGTGACCACCAGGCGGGGCTGGAGGACCCGGAGCGGTGCCGTGGCCGTGTTGTCCTCGGGTTCCGGGTCGTGCGGGCGGCCGTTGACGGTGGCCCGGACCGTGCCGGACACCGCCTCCAGGTAGGTGGCCGTCTGGGTGACCACCACCCGGCCGCCGGGCGGGACGGAGCAGGGCGCGGCGGTCGTGCAGCGATCGGTACGGGAGAGGGCGCGGCCCGCCCCGGCGGGCCAGCCCACGTCGAGGGCGACGTCTCGCGCCGTGTCCGGGCCGGCGTTGGTGAGCGTGTAGCGGGCAACCACGGCCCGGCCCGTGTAGACCCGCGCGGGGGCGACGGACAGCGACACGGACAGGTCCGCGGACGGCGGCGGTTCCGGCGGCGGCGGGTTGCCGGTGGGCGGCGACGGCCGGGGCAGGACGCGGAAGACGGCCGTGTCCGTCGCGGTGTTGCCCGCCCTGTCGGTCGCCGTGCAGGTCACGGTCGTGGTGCCCACGGGGAAGACGAAGCCGGAGGCCGGTGCGCACGTCGGTGTCAGTGGACCGTCGTGGCCGTCGACGGCCGTCGCCGTGTAGTCGATCGGGGCGCCGCCGAGGCCGCCGGCGCGGACGGTGCGGTCGTCGACGGTGACGACCGGCGCGGTCACGTCGTTGACGGTGATCGAGATCCGCTGTTCGTACTCCGGGTCGGCGGCGGCCGCGCCGATCGCGGCGGTGTCCGGGGCCTGGGTGCCCAGCAGGAACTCCACGGTGCACGTGAGGGTGGCGCCCTGGGGGGCGTCGGGGGAGACCGTGATCGTCTCGGCGAAGGCGGCGGTCTCGCCGCTGACCACGTCACGCGTGGGCGGGTCGAGGGTCACCGTGAGCCCCGGATCGCAGGCGTTCAGGCGGTGGCCGACCCGGGTGGGCAGATTGCCGAGGCCCTCGACGATGGCCTCGGCGACCCGGTCCGGGTTGATGCCGCTGAGCTTCCGGCCGCCGGTCGCCTCGATGATGCGGGTGGCCTGGCCGGGAGTGGTGCGCGGGTTCTCGATCTGGCCCGGCATGCCCGCGTAGCCCGTACCGTCCAGGCCGTCGCCGACGGGGGTGTCGACGTCGATGCCGAGGACGCGGGCGTTCTTGTCCTGGAGGGCGAAGATCGTGTCCTCGATGGTGTGCCCGTTGCTCGGGTTGTGGCTGGAGGCGTCGCTGACGAGGACGACCACCGGGCTGGAGTTCTCCCGGAAGACGGTCCGGCCGCCGGCTCCGTCCGCGATCTGCCACAGGCCGTTGATCCAGTCCTCCGACGGGCCCATGCTGCCGTTGCCCCGGCTGATGCCGAGCGCGTCAACGCCCCGGCGCAAGGTTTCGTCGTCCTGGGTGAGTTCGGCCGTGACGTCGAACCCGGCGCCCGGATCGACCTGCTGGTCGCCGAAGGTCGTCACCGCGAACCGCGCGTCGGGCTGGCTGGACCGCACCTTCTGGATGATGCTCGAAAGCCCGCCCCGTACGTCCCTGATGACGGGCTCCATGCTGAACGTCCCGTCCACCAGCAGCACCACCTCGGGCATCGGCGGCACCACCGGCGTCAGCACCTGCTTGTCGACGGCGAGCGACGCTCCGGGGTCCAGCGCCTGCGCGACGCTCGCCGGCGTCACCGGCTCGACCGGTACGGGCACCGCCAGCGCCGACGTCGACGCCGGTACGGCCCCGGCGAGCAGCAGCAGGGCGAGCGCGGCCCGGGCGGAGGTGCGACGGCCGGACCGGCGGGGCACCGTCGGCCTCGTACGCCCGGACGACTGGAACCAGCGCACGGCACAACCCCCTCGGCCTCGCGTCGCTCGACGGCCCGAGGATGCCGTACCGGTCCGGTGGTGTCAGCGCGTCGCAAGTCACCTTCAGGGGAAGGGAGTTGTGCCCCAAGGGGCAGTCGGGTAGCTGGGCAGTCGGGCAACCAGGTAACCAGGCAACCGGGCTACGGCTGTACGGGCTCCGACAGTCGCGGCAGCCCCCTCAGATCAGCCCCTGCCGCATCGCGTACGCCACCGCGTGCGACCGATTGCGCAGCTGCAGCCGCGTGATCACCGCGTGCAGCACGTTCTTGATGGTGCGCTCGGAGTACGACAGCTTCGCGGCGATGTCCGCCGTGTCGTACCCTTCCGCGACCAGGCGCAGCACGTCCACCTCGCGTGCCGCGAGCCCCGTGAAGTGCAGTCCGCGGGGGCCGAGGACCTGCCCCTGGAGGCGGCCGACCTCCTCCAGGAGGCGTCCGACCAGGTCGGACGGGAGGTGGCCGGCGCCCTTCGCGACCGTGCCGATGACGTGCACCAGGTGCTCCGGCGTCGCCTCGGCGCGCCGGATCACCCCGGCGACCCCGCACTCCGCCGCGCTGACCAGCTTCTGTTCGTCGATGTCCGTCGTCACGAGGACCGGGCGGGCGGTGCTGGTGCGGTTGATGTGCCGCAGCAGCCGCAGCACGTCCTCGTCGACGGTGTCCACCACGAGGACGACGACCTCGGGCGCGGGGTCGGCGGTCTCGCTCCACTCCGTCACGGTGATCTCGGGGCGGGTCCGTAACTGACTCGTCACCCCGGCCTGCGAGATCGGGTCCTGCGCGCGCAATGCCACAGCCGTACGTTCCATGGTCGAGCTCCCCCCGGGGCAAGCGGCGGCCGACGCGGATGACGCATGGGCCCGCCTGGAAACCATCAGCAACGTCAACAACGCCAGTCTCTCTGGTGGTTCGGCGCACTGGAGATGCCCTGACTGCCCGTCATGAAAACTGAATCGTTGCTTCGGGCACTGAATCTGCCCGAAAGTGTTCCTCCTCTGACGATGCTGTGGAGAAGCGAGGACCCTACGGTGCGCCCATGAGTCTTACGGCAAGCCTCGACGCATCGTCCGTCACCGCCGTACCGGGCGAAGAGACGAGCCTCCCTCTTCAGGTGCGCAACTCCGGCTCCACCGTGGAGGAGTACCGCTTCGAGCTGGCCGGCGCCTGTGCCGCCTGGACGACGGTGGAACCGGCGACGCTCTCCCTCTACCCCGGCAGCGCGGAGACCGTCTCCGTCACCTTCCGCCCGCCCCGCGACCCCTCCGTCCCCGCCGGTGAGACGCCTTTCGGGGTGCGGGTGGTCCCCACCAGCGACCACGCCGAACCCGTCGTGCCCGAGGGCAAGGTGACCGTCGCGCCCTTCACCGAGGTCACCGCCGAACTCGTGCCCCGGGGCTCGCACGGCGTGCGGCGCGGCGCGCACAAGGTCGCCGTCGACAACCGCGGCAACGCCCCGCTCACCGTCGGCCTCGCCGCCCGCTCGGGCACGGACCACGCCCGGATCTCCTTCACCCGGCCCGAGCTGACCATCGAACCGGGCCGCGCGGCCTTCTCAGAACTGCGCGTCAAGCCCGGCAAACGCCTCTGGCGCGGCACCCCGGTCGTGCACACCTTCCAGGCCGTCGTCGCGCCCCCCGCCGCCGACGGCGAGGAACCCGCCGCACCGCCGGTCGTCCTCGACGGCACCTACCAGCAGGAAGCCATCCTGCCGCGCTGGCTGCCGCGCGCCCTCGCCGTCGCCTGCGTCCTCGCCCTGATCCTGGCCGGCTTCTGGTACGGGCTGCTCCGGCCGGCCGTCAAGTCGGCGGCCCGCGAGGCGATCACACCCGAGGTCATCGCCTCCGCGACCAGCGGCACCGGCGATCCCGGCGGCCAGTCGGGCGGCCCCGGCGGCGCCACGCCGACGCCCACCGCCACCCCCTCTCTCACCCCGCCGCCCAAGCCCAGCACCAAGCCGGCCCCGAAGCCGCCGGCCAAGCCGAAGCCCAAGCCGAAGCCCAGCGCGAAGACGCTCCCGCCGGCCGTGCCGACCAGTGCCCAGGTACAGGTCAGGGACGGTGTCGGCGGCGGACCGAGCAGCGGCACCGCGCTGAGCGTGCCGGACGGGCAGGCGTTCCGGCTCACCGACATCGTGGTCCAGAACCCGCAGGGCGACGCCGGAACGGTCGTCGTCACGGTCGGGGAGGGCTCCCGCGTCCTCAGCCTCGCGCTGGAGAACTTCCGCGACTCCGACTACCACTTCGTCACCCCGATCCTGGTGCCCGCCGGCGGCCGGGTGACCATGACCGTCACCTGCCGCAAGGTCGGCCGCCCGGTCAACGCCCCGACCCCGAGCCGCTGCGCCGAATCCCTCTTCCTCGGCGGCACGATGCAGGCCACCAAGCCCTGAGGCCGTCACCCTTCGAGACCACCGAGGACGGGATCCCGCGCCGGCACGGTCTGCTACGCGGGCGGGGCCTCGTCCTCCTCCTCCGCGCTGCCCTCCGCCTTCCGCTGCACGAACGAGCCCTGGACGTCGGCGGGTTGCTCGTCCTCGTCCTCCGTCGCAGCCCGCTGTACGGAAGGGGCGGGAGCGGCGGCCGGTGCGGGTACGGAGGCGGCCGCCGGCTCGGCCATGACCCGCTCCGCGTTGGAGACCGCCTCCCGCTCGAAGCGGTCCGAGGGGTGGCTCACCCGGATGCCGCCGGGCGCCTCCGTCCCCTCCACCGGGCCGCTGCGCTGCTGGATCACATGGGTCAGCTCGTGCGCCAGCGTCGTCCGGCCCTGCGGGGACGCCGGGTCGTAGGCCTCCCGCTGGAACACCACGTTGTTGCCGACCGTGTACGCGTGCGCGCCGATCCCCTTGGCGGAGGCGTCCGCGGCGGCGTCGGTGTGGATGCGTACGTCGGAGAAGTCGGCGCCCATCCGGGCCTCCATGTCGCCGCGCGTCGCGGAGTCGAGCGGCTGCCCGCCGCCGGAGGCCAGCACGTCGTGCACCGGCGACCGCGCGCCCTCCTCGGCGGCCGCCCCGTCCTCGGGCGCCGCGCTCCGGCTGCGCTGGACCATCGCCCCCACGGCCCCGTTGCCCACCGCCCGCTGGAGCGCGCCGAGCCCGGACGCCCCCACGACGTCGGTACGCCCGCCGGCCGCGGCCTCGAAGAGCCGCGCCGCGCCGGGACCGCCGTCCCGGGCCCTGTCGTCACGGAGCCGGTCGTCCCCCGCCTGCTCCGGGGTGTGCTCCTGGTGGTGCTCGTGGTCGTGCTCATGGCCGTGGTCGTGCTCGTACACGCTCATCGTCAGCTCCCCGAACGGTCCCCGAAGGCGTCCTCCGCGGGAGCGCGGCCGGCCCCCGTACCCCCAAGCCTCCCCACCGGCCCGTGCCCCGTCCAGGCCCGCCCCCGGCCGCCGGGGGCAGGAAGCGCTGCCCCTTCGCGCAGGCCCGCGGGCCCGCCGACGGCCCGCGAGAGAGGACCAGGAGGGAGGGACCGGTCCGGATCAGGCCGCGCGGGTGCAGACGTGGACCGACTCGCTCTCGCCCCGCTCCGAGTGGACGATGCGCAGGACGTCGTTCTTGTACGTGACCTTCAGGTACTGGCCGTCGCCGGTGCCGCTGTGGCCCGGCGGCTGCCAGGGCAACAGGAGGGACGTGCCCTCGCCGACCTCCTTGGGGACGGTGAGGGCCTCGCCGCCGGTCAGCTTGTCCACGTCCTCCGGGGCGTCGAAGACGTCGATGCGCAGGTGACCGCCGCGCAGCAGCCAGCCTCCGGACCAGGTGACCTGACCGCCCGAGCCTTCCCAGACGAGGGTGAAGCCGCCGTTGCCGCCGCCGTCCGCCATCACGGTCGCCCTGCCCCTGACCGTCTCGCCCCCGGGAGTGGTGGACTCGACGGTCCAGCCGCCCTTGACGAAGGCGTCGAAGGCGCGGGCCATCACACCGGTCGTGGTCGCTTCGGGAGCCGCCGCGTCCGGGGTGCCTCCGGCCGTCGCGGACGAACCCGGGGACGGGGAGCCGGTGCCGGCGCCGGAGGGCGCGGCCGTGCCGCTCCCCTTGCCGCCGCCCTTGCCGCTCCCCGGCGCGGACGTGCCGGACTCCCCGGTGCAGGCCGCCACCAGAGCGGACGCGGCTCCGATCGCCAGGTAGCGCAGGGTGGTGCGCCGCCCGATGAGCCGTGTGGCCGCCCGCAACTGCTGAATCTCCTTCATATGGCCCCCGTATACGCCTGGTTGGATCAAGAACCACCCATCGTACGCGGCAGGCCTGACCGTGCCCGGTCCCGTCACACGGTGGCACCCCCGTCGACCGAGAGGCAGGAGCCCGTGATGCCGGAGCCCTCGTGCGAGGCGAGGAGGAGGACCGCCGCGGCGACCTCCTCCGGGCGGGTGAGGCGGCCGGTGGCGGTGCGGCCGGTGAAGTGGCGGATCAGACCGGCGTAGTCGGTGCCCAGGACGCGGGCGGCCTTGGGCCCCTGCTCGGCGACCCAGTCGGTCTCGACGGCGCCGGGGCAGACGCAGTTCGCGGTGATGCCGTGCGGGCCCACCTCCTTGGCCAGGACCCGGGTGAGGCCGATGAGGGCGTGCTTGGCGGCGGCGTAGGCGCAGAGGCCGGGGTCGGGGTCGCGTCCCTCCATGGAGGAGATGTTGATGACGCGGCCGGAACGCTGCGGCACGAGGCGGGTCAGGGCGTGGCGGATGGTGTAGAGCGCGCTGTCCACGTTGAGGGCGAGGGTGCGGTGCCAGGTGTCGTCGGTGATGTCGGCGACGGTGGCGAAGTCGGTGGCTCCGCCGACGTTGTTGACGACGATGTCGAGGCGGCCGTAGCGGTCGACGACCGTGTCCACGGCGCGTTCGGCGTCCGGCCGCCGGGTGGCGTCCGCGAAGCAGAAGGTGACGTCGTCGCCGGCGCCGAGCCGGCCGAGGGCCTTCTCGCCGTGCTCCTCGCGGCGGCCGGTGATGACGACCTGGGCGCCGTGGGCGAGGAGGGTGTGGGCGATGGCCAGGCCGATGCCGCGGGTGCCGCCGGTGACGAGGGCGGTCTTGCCGGTGAGGTCCATGGGGTCTCCGTTTCTGGGGCGTGGCGCCGAGGGCGGAGGGCCAGGGCGAGCGTGACGGTGTGGGGAAGGCCGGGCAGGTGGAGGGGGACGAGGTGCCAGCCGCGCGGGGCGCGGTCCGCGCCGAGGCGTACGACGGCGGGCCGGGGGTGCAGGGCGATCTCCACGTCGACGAGGGCACGGAGCAGCGGCCAGCCCAGCGCCTTCGTCGAGCAGGAACCGCGAGGGGGCGGCCCGCCCCAGGCGTAACGCGGCGGCGTCGAGAATCCGCAGGGTGTCGCGCACCAGCGGCTCGTCCCGCGCGAGCGGGCCGAGGGCACCGGGGAGGTAAGCCCCCTGCCCGGGGAACAGCGCAGTCCGTCAAGGCAACTCCTCCATGAGGCACGGGGCGAAGCGAAGGGAGCGGCGGAAGGCGGCGCGAGCTCGGCTCGGCGCGGCGGGTACGAGGTGACCTGGACCGGACGTCGGTGCCACGGCCACTGCGGGGCCCGCTTCAGGTCCGGAACGGAGTCGGCGTCCAACGGGGGTGAGGGGAGGGATCGACTGACCGCATCCCGTGGACGCGACAGATCTCCTTGTCGACAAAGCATGTCGTCGCGTCATATGCCGTGTCACCACCCACACTGATGACTGAAGGGGCATCTGTACGAATCGGCGCGGGTCGGGTGGGCGGAACGGACGGCCTCCAAGATCGTTGATCAGCCCATGACGAACTCCACCGCTTGGCGGCAGCTCCGCGTCCTGGTCGCCGTCTCCACCCTGGCCCTGGGGCTCACGGTCACGGGCACCGCGCAGGCGAGCCCGGCCGGAGAGGACTGCCCGGCGGGGCAGATCTTCGCGACGAACAACACCGCGATCATCACGGATCCGGCCGATCCCCGCCTCAAGACCCGCCTCAACCGCTTCGACCGCGAGGTGCGCGGCATCATCCACGCCAACGGCGCCTGGCCCGGCGCGTCGCGGCTCCTCGACGGCGTCTTCTGGTCCGGCGACCTCCGGCAGGCCACCTACGAGCGCTCCCGGGAGTTCGAGGTCGAGGGGGTGAACCGGGACGGTCTGCGCCACATCGCCGGCGTGATCGTCAAGCGGTACCGCCAGGAGGCCGTGCTGACGTTCCGCTGCCTGCCGCGCACCTCTCCGGAGACCGACGCCGTCGAGATCGAGGCGCCCGGCGTCACCGCCGCCCGCCTCCGTGACGCGCTCCTCGCCGACCCGGAGGCCCGGGACGAGCTCGGAGGTGGCTCGGTCACGCTCGACGGGCGGCTCGTCCTCATCGCCCCGCTCGCGGAGCTGCCGCTGGCGAAGAAGTTCACGCAGGACCTCGGCGTGGACTGGAACACCGCCGAAGTGCGGTACGGGGACGAGGAGTTCGTGAGCTGATCCGGTAAAGACCCGGACCGGGGCCGGGACGGGGCCGGGATTGGCGTTGGGGGCTGGGGGCTGGCAGGCGTCAGCGCGGTCGCAGGAGCCGTAGGTCCTCGCCCCACGCGTCCAGCACGGCTCCGTGACCGGCCCGCCGGGCGACCGCCTCGACCCGGGCGAACAGGCGCCGCTGGGCGGGCAGGTCGCCCGTCGCCGCGACGAGGTCCACCGCGTCGAGCAGGCGTCGGCCGTCCCAGCCGGGGAGCGGGAACCGGGCGAGTTCCCACTCCAGGTACTTGTTGTACGGGCGGGGCCGGCGGTCCAGGGCGAAGAGCAGCTCCAGCAGGAAGCGGACGCTGTCGGCGGCGTCGAGGCGGGCCGCGAGGGCGTGTCCGTCGCGGGCGTTCTTGACCGACCGGTAGAGGGAGTTGGTGTACGCGTCCAGCCAGGCGCCCGCCTCCCGGAAGGCTTCGTCGGCGTCCAGCCTCGCCTTCCGCGCCAGGATCTCCGCGATGCCGCCGTCGAGCCGATCCAGGACGACGCGCGCCCGGGCGAGGGCGTGCCGCTCGAAGCCGGGCATGCCGACGGCGCGGAACGCGCTCAGCGAGAGGACGACGAGGTCGAGCTCCGGGGTGCGGTGCCCGGTGAATCGGGTGAGGTCGGTCGTGGCACCGTCGTCCAGCACCACGTACAGGTCGTGGTCGGAGTGCTCGGTGACCATCCCCTCGTGGGCCTGCGACCCCTTGAGGACGAGCCCGACGACAGCGGGGTCGGCGGTGGCGAGGTCGACGAACGTGGCGTAGGACAGGGGGGTTTGAGGATGCATGGCGCAGTCTCCGGCGTCGCGGGGGGCGGAGGGCAGGGGAGCAGGGCGGCCCCGCCTCGGCGGGGTCGCCCACGCCGTCTGCGGCGGCCGAGCGGCCGCCGCCCGGGAGATCAGCACACGGGCGCACTCTATCGGGGGTCCGGATCGACCGGGGCACGCGGTCGCCGTCGACCGTACGGGCTCGACCGCCTCGGCGTTGCGGGCGCCGTAGCTCGCGGGCGATGTCGCACACATACAGGCCGATGCTGCCGCAGGCCACGACCGGGGCGCGCGCCGGGGCGGGTCCTGAGGTGCGGTGCGACCAGGCGCCAGGACAGGGACCAGTTGTCGCTCGCCGATGCCATCGCGACCGGGTCGAGGCCGGCGGGCAGAGGGACCAGCATGGCGTCGGCGTACGGGACGCGGACGAGGTCGGAGAAGAGGCCGCCCCGGTCGCCGCCGATCGGTGCGCCGTACATGGTCACGTGCGGCGCACCGAGGCGGTGTGGGCTGCCCGGCGCGGCAATTGGCGCAGCCGTCGCGGCTGGCGGAGCAGGGGACGACGACACAGGGCGCTCGCAGGGTGCACCCGTCCATGGCGGTCGTCATGACGGCGTGCGTGTCGTCGCGAAGGTGGTGGTGGCAGACCCAGGACCGTCTCGCACTGCCAGGGTCGTGGTCATCCGCGCAGGATCGTCGGCATGGAGCGATTCACCCACCACACCGTTCTGATCACCGGCGGCACCTCCGGCATCGGGTACGCCACGGCCCGACGCCTGCTCGACGAGGGCGCCCACGTCGTCATCACCGGACGCGACCAGGTCCGTCTGGACAAGGCCGCGGCCGAACTCGCGGCAGGGGAGCGGCTGCTGACCGTACGCGCGGATGTCGCGGACCTCGCGGACCTGGATGGACTGACGCGCCGGGTCGAGGGCTGGCGGGGGAGTCTGGACGCCGTGTTCGCCAACGCGGGCACCGGGGTCTTCAAGCCCGGCGCAGAGATCACGGAAGCCGACTTCGACCACGCGACGGACGTCAACTTCAAGGGCGTCTTCTTCACGGTCCAGAAGGCGCTGCCGCTGCTGAAGGACGGCGGCGCGATCGTCCTCAACGCCTCCTGGACCCTTCACCGCGGGCTTCCGGTCGCCTCCGTCTACTCCGCGACCAAGGCCGCCGTGCACAACCTGGCCCGCACCCTCGGCTCCGACCTCGCCCCGCGCGGCATCCGCGTCAACTCGGTCAGCCCCGGCTTCATCGACACCGAGATGTACCGCGGCGCGACCACCGACGAGGCGGACGCCCAGAACGCCGCGCAGGTCCCGCTCGGGACCATCGGCCGCGCCGCCGACGTCGCCGCCGCCGTGGCCTTCCTCGCCTCCGCCGACGCGGCGTACGTCACCGGCCAGGACCTGGTGATCGACGGCGGCCTGACCGGGTCCTTCCCCAACCGTTGACCGGCGCCTCCCGAACCGCCGCACCGCGCCGCCCCGCCGCACCGCGCCGCTTCACTGGCCGGCGCCGCCGTCCGCCGGGATCGTCCGCCGGGGGCGGTGGCGGCGGTAGTACGAGAAGGTCACCGCGCCGAGCAACGGGCCCCACAGGACGAGCGGTTGGTACAGGATGCCGACGACGAGGGCGCCCGCGCCCGTCATGTCGTCGTGCGGATACGTCCACCACCAGGGGAGGTCCGCCCACAGCCAGGTCAAGGCTAGGGCGCCGAGCGCCGCCGGGACGATCGCGGCCGACGGCCGGACCACGCGGCCGCCGATCAGCGGGATCCAGTGGGGTACGACGTCGCCCCACGGCCGGACCAGGCCGATCGTCAGGAAGGCCAGCAGCTCGCAGACCACGCTGAGCGCCACCATCGAGAGCTTCGCCTCGGCCGTCTGGAAGGGGACGAAGCCCTCGGTGATGTAACCGGCGGGCCAGCCCAGCGCCATGGCAATGCGCCACAGCCCGCTCGGCAGCACGACCAGCGTCGTCAGATGCGCCGACCAGACCGCCCAACGCGGGGGCGGAGAAGGGGGGTTGGCTGAGCTCGCGGCACCTGAAGGACTCATGCGGACCATCGTGTCGGCCCAGGGGTGGCCTTCCATCGGCCTCCGTGCCCGACTCGGGGGGTTCCGGAGGACGAACGCCGGGGCCGGGGGCTCGACCGCCCGGCGTACCCGGCGCCATCCTCCGGGACGACACAGTGCCGACGAGACAGCACTGACGACGCGGCGTCGATGTCACAGCGCCGACGAGACAGCGCCGACGACACAGTGCTCCCCTACGGCGTCAGGCGTCCCGACACCTCAGCACCGTGCCGCCCGCCAGCACCGCCGCGGCCGACCACAGCGTCAGCACGCCGAGACCCGCCCACGGTCCGATCGGGAGCCGGTTCAGGTCGGTCGTCGCCTGGACGGCCAGGCCCGCGGGCATGGGGCCGACGCGGGCCAGCTGGCGCTGGAGCCAGGGGTCGGCCACGACATTGCTCAGCAGGGGGAAGAGGTAGAGCAGCGTGAGGGCCGCGCCCGAGGCGACCGCGCTGTCGCGGACGGCGAAGGTGACGCCGAGCGCGAGCAGGGCGACGAGGACCAGGTACAGCACCGAGCCGAAGCCCGCCCGCAGCGCCGGCCCGTCCGTCAGCGCGGGCGCGTCCGGCAGCAGCAGGCGCCCGGCCAGCAGGGAACCCGCCACGGCGACCGTGCCCGCCGCCGCGACGACCACGCCCAGGACCGCCGCCTTGGCGGCCAGGAGGGTCGACCGGTCCGGGACCGCCGCCAGCGTCAGCTGGATCATCCGCGTGCCGTACTCGCCGCCCGCGCTCAGCACGCCCAGGACGGCGGCCACCGCCTGCCCGGCCGCCACACCGCCGAGGGCGAGCCGCGCCGGGTCGTCGACCGGCGGCCGTACGGTGCTCGCCGTCGCCGCGCCGACGGCGATCGTGACGACGACCAGCGCCACCACCAGCAGGCGGACGCCGCTCTCCGTCCGCAGTTTCGTCCACTCCGCGCGGCACGCCCGCCGCAGTGTCCGCGCCTTCACACGGACCTCCGGCGCAGCACCAGGAACGCGGAGCCCAGGGCGAGGAGCGCCCACGCGGCGAGGACCGCGAGCCCGCCCCACGGCGGGAGCGGGAAGTAGCCCGTGGCCGGGGTGTGGACGGACAGGACGTGGTCGTGGCGGGGCAGCGTCTGCTGGACGGCGAAGCCCGCCGCCGGGGTGAGGCGCAGCAGCCAGTCGGCCGGCCCGCTCGGGAGCATGCCGCCGAGCGCCAGGACGTACGGCAGGACGGTGGCGGCGACGAGCACGGTGATCGCCGTCGCGCTGCGGCGCAGCAGGAAGCCGAGCGACAGCGCGAGCACCGCCGTCGCGGCCACCAGCAGGCCCGTGCCGAGGACGGCCCGCACCTGCTCCGCCACCGGCACGGTCAGGACGGTGAAGCGCGCGGAGTCGGCGCGTGCCGCGCCCAGCGGCAGGCTCAGGGCGGCCGCCCCGGTGCCCCCCGCGAAGGCGATCACCGCCACGACCCCGGCCTTCGCGCCGAGCACCCGCCCGCGCCGCGGTGTCGCCGCGAAGGTCAGGCCGAGCAGCCCGCGGCGGTACTCGCCGGTGGCGAACTGCACGGCCACCACACCGAGCACGATCAGTCCCACGAACGTGCCGATCAGGAAGGTCTCCACGGTGAACGCGGGCCCCAGCGCCGGGCCTCCGACGACGGGCGCGATGTCGCCCGCGCCGGTGAGGACGAAGCCGTCGCCGCTCGCGCGGTGGCCCGCGGACGTCCCCGGGACGTAGCTGCCGGAGGTGCCCGCGCCGTCGCCCACCCGGGTGTGGGCCCAGTCGCCCCGCCAGGAGCCGGTGACCGCGGGCCGCCCGAACGTGCCCGTCGCCGTGGCGGGCGACGAGCCGCCTCCGCCCGAGGTGTCCACGGCGGCGGGCGCGGTGACGAACAGCCCCGCCTCGACGCTCGCGCCGGTGACGGACGCGGTGCCGATCGCGCGCCAGGTCACGCCGTCCGGCGAGTCGTACCCCGTCACCGTGGTCCCCGCCCGCACCAGCCGCAGCCACTGCGGCGCGGCCTGCGACGGCGTACCGGTGAGGTGCCCGGCGCGGTCGTGCGTGAAGTCGTGCTGCATCCGCACCCCGTGCGCGCCGGTCGCCGTGACCGCAGCGTACGAAGAGCCTTGCCGCAGGCCCGACTTGACGATGATCCCCGCCTTCGCCCAGGGCGTGACCCCGGGGATCCTGCCGGCCGGTCCGCCGCCGGGGTCGGTGAGGACGCCCGTCAGCGCCGTGACCGGCACGGTCAGCGAGCCGTCCCCCGTCAGCGTGCGGTGGAGGAAGGAGAAGCTGTCGTTGACCGCCACCCCGCCCGGCCCGACCGGCAGCGCGTCGGCCTCGCCCTGGTGCCGGTTGGACGAGACCGTGCCGACCAGCAGGAACAGGACGGAGGCGACCGCCGCGGCCACCGTGCCCAGCACCCAGCCGCGTACGGTACGGAACTTGGTCCACTCGGAGCGCAGCGTCCTCATCGGGCCGCCTCCTCGGCGTCGCCGCCCCGGTACTGCACGGCGTCCCGGGTGAGTTCGAGGTACGCCTCCTCCAAGGTCGCCCGGTGCGAGGCGAGTTCGGCGAAGGGAACGCCCGCCCGGGTGAGCCGGGCGACGATCGCCTCGCCCGGCAGACCGGTGACGGTCAGGGCGTCCGGCCCGGTGGCCTGGACGGCCGCCGCCCCGGCACCCTCCAGCGCCCGCGCCGCCTCCGCCGGCGCCGACGTCCGCAGGGTCACCCGACCGGCCGCGACACCCGCCAGCAGCTCGGACACGGGCGCGTCGGCCACCACCCGGCCCCGGCCGACCACCACCAGATGGTCGGCGACACCCTCCAGCTCGCTCATCAGATGGCTGGAGACCAGCACCGCCCGGCCCTCGGCCGCCAGCGAGGTCAGCAGCGCCCGGATCCACCGGATGCCCTCCGGGTCCAGACCGTTGAACGGTTCGTCGAGCATCAGCGCCGGCGGATCGCCGAGCAGCGCCGCCGCGATCCCGAGCCGCTGCCGCATGCCCAGCGAGAAGCCGCCCGCCCGCCGCCGGGCCGCGTCCGCCAGCCCCACCCGGGCCAGCACGCGGCTCACCCGGTCGGCGGGCAGCCCCTGGGTGTGGGCCAGCCACAGCAGGTGGTCGCGGGCGGACCGGCTCGGCTGCAGCGCCCCGGCGTCCAGCAGCGAACCCAGCCGGCACAGCGGCTCCGCCAGGCTCCGGTACGGGCGGCCGCCGACCAGCGCGCGGCCCGCGTCGGGCGTGTCGAGCCCCAGCACCACCCGCATCGTCGTCGACTTGCCCGCCCCGTTCGGCCCCACGAAGCCGGTCACCCGCCCCGGCCGCACCTCGAAGCTCATCCCGTCCAGCGCCTGCGTCGCGCCGAAGCGCTTGCGCAGGCCCTCGACCTCGATCCCGACCTCCATCGGCCACCTCTCCGCTCGGTTCGTGTCCACGGCCCGATGCTGCGCGCGACCGCGTGACACGAGCGGAACGATCACTGTCATGCCGCTGTTAGGCCGGCTCGCCTAGGGTCGGAACGGACGCCCGCCCCGGCCGGGACGGGCGCCGGACAGCGGAGGGAAGGAGAGCGCCGGTGACGGACGAGGGAGCGCCCGTACGCGGACGGCGCCGGCGCAGCGTGCGGTGGCGGTTCACGAGCCTGTACGCCGGGCTGTTCCTGGCCTCCGGCATCGTGATGCTCGCCGTCGTCGCCGCCTTCGCGGGCGGCTCGCTGGACGCCGCGCCGAGCCCCGGGTCCACCGGCACCGGGCCGGGCAGCGCGTGGGCGGGCGCGCCGGCCGCCGCGCTGGAGCGGATCGCCGGCCTGGAACACCAGCTCGCGGCGGCGCGGGACCAGCAGACCCGGCAGCTGCTGCTCGGCTCGGCCGTCGGCCTGCTCGTCATGGGCGCGCTCTCGCTCCTCCTCGGCTGGTACGCGGCGGGCCGGGTGCTGCGCCCGCTGCGCGCCATGACCAGCGCGACCCGCCGGATCTCCGCCGACAACCTGCACGAACGGCTCGCCGTCGACGGCCCGCACGACGAACTGCGCGACCTCGGCGACACCATCGACGAACTGCTCACCCGCCTGGAGGGCTCCTTCGCCGCGCAGCGGCGCTTCGTCGCCGACGCCTCCCACGAACTGCGCACACCGCTCGCCACGATGCGCGCCGCGGTGGACGTCACCCTCGCCAAGCCCGGCCCGCTGCCGGACCGGACGCGCGTCCTCGCCGGACGCGTCCGCACCCAGCTGGACCAGGTCGACAGCCTCCTCGACGGGCTCCTGACGCTCGCCCGGGCCCAGCACGAGCTCCCCGACCCGGAGGCCGTACCCCTCGGCCCGCTCGCCGCCGACGCGCTGGCCGCGCAGCGGCTCCCGACCGGGCGGACGCTGGACGACGGGGCCCCGGAGGCGCGCGTGCGCGGGAACCGTACGCTGCTGCGGCGGCTCGTCGAGAACCTCGTCGACAACGCCGTCGTCCACAACGACCCCGGCGGGTGGGTCCACGTCCGCCTCCGGGCCGACGCCTCGGCGGTCGAACTCGTCGTGGAGAACGGAGGCAAGGTGCTGACCCCCGATCAGGCGGCCGAACTCACCCGCCCGTTCCGCCGCGGCGGACCCGACAGGACCGGCGGGAACGGCTCCGGCCTCGGCCTCGCCATCGTCGCCGCCGTCACCGAGGCGCACCGGGGCCGGCTGAAGCTGCACCCGCGCGAGGACGGCGGCCTGCGCGTCGTCGTCACCCTGCCCAGGACGCCCGGACCGACCGGCGAGGGGGAGACGGCATGAGGGTGCTCGTGGTGGAGGACGCCCGCGCGCTCGCGGACCTCGTCGCCGAGGGCCTGCGCGACCAGGGCATGGCCGTGGACCTCGCGTACGACGGCCTGGACGCGGCGGCCAAACTCGACGTCAACGGCCACGCGGTCTACGACGTCGTCGTCCTGGACCGGGACCTGCCGGGACTCCACGGCGACACGCTCTGCCGGATGATCACCGAACGCGAGGGCGGCGACGGCGACGGGGGCGGGGGAGAGGGCCGGCCGCTGGTGCTCATGCTGACCGCCGCCGACTCCCCGGCCGACCGCGTCGACGGCCTCACCCTCGGCGCGGACGACTACCTGGTCAAACCCTTCCACTTCCCCGAACTCGTCCTCAGGGTCCGCGCCCTGGCCCACCGCCGCCCGTACGCCAGGGCCCGCCCGCTGCGCGCCGCCGGCCTCGAACTCGATCCGGTGCGCCGCACGGTGACCCGGGACGGCCGCCGACTCGACTTGTCCGTCAAGGAGTTCGAGACCCTGGCCGCGCTGCTCCGCGCCAGCCCCGGCTTCCTCAGCGCGGAAGCGCTGCTGGAACAGGTCTGGGACGAACACGCCGACCCCTTCACCAACACGGTGGCCGTCACCATCGGCCGCCTCCGCCGCAAACTCGGCACCCCGCCGATCATCACCACCGTCCCGACGGTCGGCTACCGCATCGACGACACGGACCACTGACGGCACGGCGCGGAACGGCGCGGACGGGACGGTCACTGCTCCTTCAGCCACGCGAGCTGGGCGTCCGTGAGCGGAGGATCGAACCCTTCCGGGAACCAGAGCGTGATCTGCTGAGGCCACGAGTTCTCCAGCCCGTGCTCCTGGCAGTACAGGGCCACGAGATGGGGGCCCTCCGCGCAGGCCTCGTGCCGGTAGAAGCGATCGTGCGCCTGGCAGAAGAACGAGAACACCGTGCAGTCGTCCTCGTCCGTCGGCTCGTAGAACCCGGGATCCCAGATGACCGTGGTGACCGGTTCCTGGCGGTTGAACCGGGGAATGGGCCGAGGGTCGCACCAGAGCAGTCGATCGGGAAGCACGCGCTCATCATGCGACGGCGACGGCGACGGCGACCGCAACCGCACCGGCGACCGCAACCGCACCGGCGACGGCCTCGCTCTCGGCCTCCGGCAGGCAGGTCGTCAGGGGGCCGGTTGTCGGTGCCGCGTGGGAGAGTCCGGCACATCCAGCCGGCACCAGGCGCCGCTGTCCCTGAGCATGGCCCGCACGAGTTCGAGGCCGACGGCGAGCGGCACCTCCGCCCCGTCGTGGAAGCCGGCGGGGCCGGACGGGAAGAGCCCGTCCAGGCCGAAGCCCTCGGCCGGCTTCCCGACGCCGAAGTGCGCGAGGGACGGGAGCCCCGGTTCGCGCACGGCGAGACGGTCGACGCCACCGTCCCGGGCGAACGCGGCGACCGCCTGGAGGTAGGCCGCCTCGACCGGCCCGTGGTCGCTGACCGTGTCCTCGGGTCCGGGGTAGTGGCCGCACGCGTCGCGGTCGACCGGGTCGTACTGGGTGACGCGGTAGACGTAGGGGAGCACGGCTCCATTCTCGATGCGGGGTGATCTTTCGGCATTCCCCTTTTCCGGAGGCCGTATCGTGCCCTGACCTGTGCGGATGCGCGCGTCGAGCAGCGAGGGTCGGGCGGCGTGGAAGTGCTGCCGCACGTCGGTTTCGCGGAAAGGGGCCACACCGTCGAGCAGAACGACGACGGCGTGGACACCCTTCCCGGCCTCGACGTGATCCTGTCGAACGAGAGCAGCTTCGCCCACCCCGACGGACGTCGAAGGGGGCCCGATCCCCTTCGACTACGTCCTCGTCACCTCCCTCGGGCCGACGCGCCTCCAGTGAGGCGGCTCGTCGGCGGACGACGTCTCGTGTGTGGACGAGGTGAGGTGAGCGTCAGGAGGCCCGTCGCTTCATCGCGTCGCGGGCCTTCTCGGCGACCTCCTGGACCTTCTCGGCGGCTTCGCGCGCCTTGCCCTCCGCGCGGTCGGCCTTGCCCTCCGCCTCCATTCGCCGGTCACCCGTGGCCTTGCCCACGGTCTCCTTGATCTTGCCCTTGCCCTTCTGCATGTCGCTCTTGCGCATGGCGCGCGTCCTTTCTCGTCGGGGCCGTCAGGCCGCCGTTCGGCCGTCCTCCAGGGCGCGGACGATCGCCGCCGCGAAGGCGTCGAGGTCGCGCGGCCTGCGGGAGGTGATCAGGGGGTGTTCCCCGGCGGTGTCGACGACGACCTCCTGGTCGAGCCAGGTGCCGCCGGCGTTCTCCAGGTCGGGGCGGAGCGAGGGGTACGACGTCAGTTCGCGGTCCCGGGCGAGCCCGCTGTCGACGAGGAGCCACGGTCCGTGACAGATCGCGGCCACGGGCTTGCCCTCCTGGGCGAAGGCCGCGACGAGGCGCCGGGCGTCGGTGTCGGTCCGCAGATGGTCGGCGTTGATCGTGCCGCCCGGTACGACCACGGCGTCGTACCCGTCCGCTGTGACCTTCGCGAGCGTCGTGTCCGGGGTGACGTCGGCGCCGGGCCGGCGGTCGGACACCAGGGTCCGTACGGGCTCGTCCTTCTGCGCCGCGACCGTGACCCGGGCGCCGTTCTCCCGCAGCACGGCCACCGGTTTCCGCAGCTCCTCCTGCTCGGTCCCGTAGTTCGTCGTGAGGACGAGCACATGGCGTCCTTCGAGCCTTCCGTCGTGCTTCCCGTCGTGCGACACGATGTGTCCTCTCCGGTGTCGTCGCGGCCCCGTCACCTGTGCGCCTCACCGCGCACGGGCGGCTCAAACGTCGGAACGCCCCCCGTCACGCCGTCACGCCGTCACGGCGTCGGGTCGGCGCCGCCGGCGAGACGGTGAGGCATTCGCGCGTAGTGGCTCGGTCACGCCCCGCTCGTGGAACCGGGGCGGACGATCATCAGGACGGTGACCGTGGCCCACAGCAGGTTGAAGACGCCGGTGAGCATGGCGAGCCGGGCCGCCGGCACGGAGGCGGGTGACGGCACGGTCGCCTCCGCCGCCTCCTCCAGGGCCCGGTTCTGGGCGGGCAGGACGAGCAGGCCCAGGACCCCGGCGGCCACCGCGGTGAGCAGCATCGAGACGATCAGCCAGGTGTCGCCGAGGACGCCGAGGCTGCGGGCCGTGGCGAGACCGAACACGGGGACCGCGACGCCGACGTACGCGTAGACGCAGCAGATCCGGTGCAGGGTCCGCAGGGTTGTCAGGGCGTCGCTCTCGGGGGAGTCGCCGAGGGCGCGGCGCAGTGTCGCGGGGAACATGCTCGCGGCGACGGTGACCGGGCCGACGGCGATGATGGCGGCCAGGACGTGCAGGGACAGCAGCAACTGGCCGGCGGCCGGGCTGCTCGCCGCGCTCCATCCGGGCGTCGAGGTCGACCCGGACGTGCTGTACGTCGACAACGGCCAGTTCCTCACCTCGGCCGGCGCAGCCGCGGGGCTCGATCTGTGCCTGCGCATGATCCGGCGTGACTACAGCTCCACGGTGGCGGCCGACGCGGCCCGGCTGTCGGTGATGCCGCTCGAACGGGAGGGCGGTCAGGCGCAGTTCATCGTGCACGACCACACGCCGACGCCGCAGGGCTCCGAGCTGGAGGCGCTGCTGGACTGGCCGCGGGAGAACTCCAGTGGCTGCACCGGGCGCGGATCCGCCAGGCGCGGCACCTCCTGGAGACCACCGCGCATTCCGTCGAACGGATCGGCGGGCAGGTCGCGTTCGGTTCGCCGACCGCCTTCCGGGACCGCTTCAAGCGGACCACCGGCGTCAGTCCGCAGACCTACCGGCGTACGTTCGGCTGAGCCGGGACACCGCGCGCGGGTTCCGCTGGACGACGCCCCGGGTGGAGCAGGGGACCGGGGCGCCGCCGGTGAAGTCGCCCGGCGGAGGAGGCCCTTTGTCCCGGGAGTGGAAGAAGTCGAACCTGTTTCCTGCTCAAGTAGTTCCCAGTCCGGTGAAGCGCTGCTACGTTCCTCTCGAAAGCCCGACGGATCGGCCACCGCAGACCGGCACGCGCGCCCCCACCGGAGGCGGGGGGAGGGGAGGGATTCGTGAGACGGATGACCGCTCGACCCGCGAACGTGCACCAGGCGCGGCTGCTGCGCCTGCTGCGCGACGGAGGCCCCAACTCCCGTGCGCAGCTGGGCGATCTGGTGGACCTCTCCCGATCCAAGCTGGCGGTCGAGGTGGACCGGCTGCTTGAGACGGGGCTGGTGGTCGCGGACGGGCTCGCCGCCTCGCGCGGCGGACGCCGCTCGCACAACCTCCGGCTCGCCCCGGCCCTGCGATTCCTCGGGGTCGACATCGGGGCCACCTCGATCGACGTCGCCGTCACCAACGCCGAGCTGGAGGTCCTGGGGCACCTGAACCAGCCCGTGGACGTCCGCGAAGGGCCCGTCGCCGTCTTCGAGCGGGTGCTGGCCATGGCGGACAAGCTGAAGGCGTCGGGGGTCGCGGAGGGCTTCGACGGCGCGGGGATCGGCGTGCCCGGTCCCGTCCGCTTCCCCGAGGGCGTCCCCGTCGCGCCGCCGATCATGCCCGGCTGGGACGGCTTCCCCGTCCGCGAGGCCCTGAGCCAGGACCTCGGCTGCCCGGTGATGGTCGACAACGACGTGAACCTCATGGCGATGGGGGAGCAGCACGCGGGCGTCGCCCGCTCCGTCGGCGACTACCTCTGCGTCAAGATCGGCACCGGCATCGGCTGCGGCATCGTGATCGGCGGCCAGGTCTACCGCGGTACGACGGGCAGCGCCGGCGACATCGGGCACATCCAGGTCCAGCCGGACGGACGCGCCTGCGCCTGCGGCAACCTGGGCTGCCTGGAGGCCCACTTCAGCGGGGCGGCGCTGGCCCGCGACGCGGAGGACGCGGCGCGCTCGGGCCGCTCGGCGCAGCTCGCCGCGCGGCTGGAGGCGGCCGGGGAGCTGACCGCCGCGGACGTCTCGGCGGCAGCGGCGGCGGGTGACACCGTGTCCCTGGAGCTGATCCGCGAGGGCGGACAGCGGCTCGGCCAGGTCATCGCCGGGCTCGTCAGCTTCTTCAACCCGGGCCTCGTCGTCATCGGCGGCGGTGTCACCGGGCTCGGCCACACCCTGCTGGCCAGCGTCCGCACCCAGGTCTACCGCCAGTCGCTGCCGCTCGCGACCGGCAACCTCCCCATCGTGCTGGGGGAGTTGGGGCCCACCGCCGGAGTGATCGGCGCGGCCCGCCTCATCAGCGACCACGTCTTCTCACCCGCCTGACCCGGCCGGGCCCCGCCCGGCCCCCACACTCCTTCGGCAGCGGCACACCGCACGCCGAGGCACGTACCACCGTACGACCGGCACCACGGCGTCACCGTACGACCGGCACCGCGGCATCACCGCACGGCCGGCACCACCGCGTCACCGGCTCACCGCACCACCAGCGTCACCGCACGTCCGCACACCGCACGTCCGGGCGTCCGCACCCCGCACCACGCAACGGTCCCGTGGCTGTCAGCCATGCCCGCTCACCCCGCACGCGCCGGCACGTCCGAGGCCGCGGGGCCCCGAGCCCTACGCCCGCCCCGTTCCCTCTCCTCCCACGCCCTCACCGCGCCCCGCTTCGCCCTGCCCGCTCACGGCCACATCCGCCGAGGGGATCCCCATGGCATCACGCCCACCGCTGCTCACGATGAACCGCATCACCAAGTCGTTCCCCGGCGTCCGCGCCCTGGACGGCGTGGACCTCGACGTCCAGGCCGGCGAGGTCCACTGCCTCCTCGGCCAGAACGGCGCCGGCAAGTCGACCCTCATCAAGGTCCTCGCCGGAGCCCACCAGCCCGACGGCGGCGAGATCACCTGGGGCGGCGAGCCGGTCGCCCTGACCTCCCCGATCGCGGCCATGCGGCTGGGGATCGCCACCATCTACCAGGAGCTGGACCTGGTCGGCGGGCTGTCCGTCGCCGAGAACGTGTTCCTCGGGAACGAGCCGACCTCCGCCGGGTTCGTGGTGCGCGGTGCCCAGGCCCGCACGGCCGCCGGACGTCTCCTGGAGCGGCTCGGGCACCCGGAGATCGATCCGGCCCGGCACGTCGGCGAGCTGTCCGCCGCCCAGCAGCAGATCGTCTCCATGGCCCGGGCGCTCTCCCACGAGGTGCGGCTCATCGTGATGGACGAGCCGTCCGCCGCGCTCGACCCCGACGAGGTCGACAACCTCTTCCGGATCGTCGCCGAACTCACCGCCGACGGCGTCGCCGTCGTGTACATCTCCCACCGGCTGGAGGAGATCCGCCGCATCGGCGACCGGGTCACGGTCCTGAAGGACGGCCGCTCCGTCGCCGGCGGCCTGCCGGCGGACACCACCCCGACCCGGGACATCGTCGCCCTCATGACCGGCCGCACGGTCGAGCACGTCTTCCCCGACCGCCCCGACATAGGCGAAGGCCATGACGGAACCGACGCCGCCACCGCCGCCCGGGACCCCGTCCTCAAGGTCGAGGGCCTTGCCCGGCGCGGCGAGTTCGCCCCCCTCGACCTCGCACTGCGGCCCGGAGAGATCGTCGGTCTCGCCGGACTGGTCGGCTCCGGCCGCAGCGAGATCCTGGAGACGATCTACGGGGCGCGCAAGCCCGACGGGGGCCGCGTCCTCGTCGACGGCGTCCCGCTGCGCCCGGGCAGCGTCCGCGCCGCCGTCCGGGCCGGGATCGGACTGGCACCCGAGGAACGCAAGGCGCAGGCCCTGCTGATGCTGGAGTCCGTCGGCGCCAACGTCTCCGTCGCCACCCTCTCCCGCTACTCCCGCGCGGGCTGGCTCGACCGGCGTGCCGAGCGCGCCGCCGCGCACCGGGCGGTGCGCGAGCTGTCGCTGCGGCCCGACGACCCGGACGCGGCGATCAGGACGCTGTCCGGCGGCAACCAGCAGAAGGCCGTCCTCGCCCGCTGGCTGCTGCGCGGCTGCAAGGTGCTGCTGCTCGACGAGCCGACCCGGGGCGTCGACATCGGCGCCCGCGCGGAGCTGTACGCCGTGATACGCCGGCTCGCCGACGAAGGACTGGCGGTGCTGCTCGTCTCCAGCGAGGTGCCCGAGGTCCTCGGACTCGCCGACCGCGTGCTGGTGCTCCGGGAGGGCTCCGTCGTGCACACGGCGCCGGCCGGGGAGCTCGACGAGCACCGCGTACTCGATCTCGTGATGGAAGGGAACCCGACGCCATGACGCAGCAGGCCTCCGCCGCGCGGAAGGACGCGCCGATGTCCGCCGCCACCTCCGACACCGCCGGGAAGGGGACGCGCCGACCGGCGCTGATGCGGTGGGACGTGCGCAGCCTGTCGCTGCTGGGCGTCCTCGTCGCGCTCGTCGCCGTCGGCGGCATCACCCAACCCGACTCCTTCCTCGCCACCAGCAACCTCCAACTCGTCCTGACCCAGGCGTCGGTCATCGGCGTCGTCACCGTCGGCATGACGTTCGTCATCACCAGCGGCGGCATCGACCTGTCGGTCGGCGCGATCGTGGCCCTCGCGTCGGTGTGGGCGACGACCGTGGCCACCCAGGAGTTCGGCTTCGCGGGCATCCTCTTCACCGCGGTGCTCGTCGGCGTCGGCTGCGGTCTCGTGAACGGGCTGCTGATCGCGTACGGCGGCATGGTGCCGTTCATCGCGACCCTGGCCATGCTGGCCTCCGCCCGGGGTCTCGCCCTCCAGATCACGGACGGCAGGACCCAGATGGTGACCGTGACCGACGTGCTCGACCTCGGCGTCAAGGACGCGTACGTGCTCGGCGTCCCGCCGCTCGTCCTCGTCTTCGCCGCCGTGACCGTCATCGGTTGGCTGCTGCTCAACCGGACCACGTTCGGCCGCCGCACCGTCGCCGTCGGCGGCAACGCGGAAGCCGCCCGGCTCGCCGGCATCGACGTGCGCCGACAGCGCCTGTACCTGTACCTGCTGTCCGGCCTGTGCTGCGGGGTCGCGGCGTTCATGCTCATCGTCCTCGCCGGATCCGGCCAGAACACCAACGGCAACCTGTACGAACTCGACGCCATCGCCGCCGCCATCATCGGCGGCACCCTCCTCAGCGGCGGACGCGGCACCATCGTCGGCTCCGTCCTCGGCGTCCTGATCTTCACGACGATCACCAACATCTTCGCCCTCAACAACCTGGAGACGGCGGTCCAGCAGATCGCCAAGGGCGCGATCATCGTGGCCGCCGTCCTCGTCCAGCGCCGCACCCTGCGCGGCGACGCCTGACCGCCTCCCCCTCGCACCCTCTCCTCCCGTCCACCCGGGCCGATCCGAGCCGACCCGCCCCGCCCAGCCGAAGGGTTGATCCGCCATGTCCCGAACCGCCCCCAGCCGCAGAGGACTTCTGTTCGGCACCGCCGCCGTCTCCGCCGGAGCGCTGTTGACCGCCTGCACCAGCAACGAGCCCAAGCAGCAGGCACAGCCGGCCGGCAACGCCCCGGCCGCCGACGACAAGCCCGGCAAGCACGTCACCGTCGGCTTCGCCGGACCCCAGGCCGACCACGGCTGGCTCAACGCCATCAACCAGAACGCCAAGTCCCGCGCCGCGAAGTACTCCGACGTCACCCTGGAGATCACCGAGGGCTCCAACGACACCGCCGCCCAGATCGGTCAGGTGCAGACCCTCATCAACAAGAAGGTCGACGTCCTCGTCATCCTGCCCGCCGACGGCAAGGCGCTCACCCAGGTCGGCCTCCAGGCGATGCGGGCCGGCATCCCCGTCGTCAACCTGGACCGCGTCTTGGCCTCCCCGCAGGCGTACCGCTGCTGGATCGGCGGCGACAACTACGGCATGGGGCTCAACGCCGGCACCTACATCGGCGAACAGCTCAAGGACAAGCCGAACGCCAAGGTCGTCGAACTCGCCGGCCTGGACAACCTCGAACTCACCCGGCAGCGCACCCAGGGCTTCGACGACGCCCTGAAGAACTACCCCAACATCACCAAGGTCGCCCGCCAGGCCGCCGACTTCACCGTCGAGTCCGGCCAGGCCAAGATGGCCCAACTCCTGCAGGCACAGCCCGCGTTCGACGCGCTGTGGAACCACGACGACGACCAGGGCGTCGGCGCGCTCCGCGCCATCGCGCAGGCAGGCCGGGACGACTTCCTGATGGTCGGCGGCGCCGGGGCCAAGTCGGCGATGGACGCCATCAAGGCCGGCACCGGCGTCCTCAAGGCCACCGTCCTCTACCCGCCGACGATGGCCGCTTCCGCCATCGACCTGGCCCGGGCCCTCGGGCAGGGCAAGGGCGTGGGCGGTCTGGCGGAACTGGAGATCCCGTCCTCGCTGACCCTCTACTCCGCCGTCGTCACCAAGGAGAACGTCGACGACTACCTGCCCACCGGCTTCAACTGACCGGGTCCGGGCTCCCGGGGGGATGCCCGGCCCCGCAGCACACCGACGAGTCAGTGACTCTCCGACCAGGAGGAACCGTATGGAACAGCGGGACAGTGACGCGACCGCGCCGCCCGGACTCGGCGTCGGCATGGTGGGGTACGCGTTCATGGGCGCCGCGCACTCCCAGGGCTGGCGCAATGTGAGCCGGGTGTTCGACCTGCCGCTGCGGCCCGTGCTCGCGGCGATCGCGGGCCGGGAGGGGGACGCCGTCCGGGCCGCCGCCCGGCGGCACGGCTGGGCGGCGGCGGAGACGGACTGGCGTGCCCTGATCGCCCGGGACGACGTCCAGCTCGTCGACATCTGCACCCCGGGGGACAGCCATGCGGAGATCGCCATCGCGGCCCTGGAGGCCGGCAAGCACGTCCTGTGCGAGAAGCCGCTCGCCAACTCGGTGGCCGAGGCGGAGGCCATGGCCGCCGCCGCCGAGGCCGCCCGGGCCCGCGGCCAGGTGGCGATGGTCGGCTTCAACTACCGGCGTGTGCCCGCCCTTTCGTACGCCCGACGGCTCATCGCCGAGGGGCGGCTCGGCACCCTGCGGCACGTCCGGGTGACCTACCTGCAGGACTGGCTGGTCGACCCCGACTTCCCGCTGACCTGGCGGCTGGAGCGCGAGCACGCCGGGTCGGGGGCGCTGGGCGATCTCGGGGCGCACATCGTCGACCTCGCGCAGTACCTGGCGGGAGAGTCCGTCGTCGGGGTGTCCGCCCAGACGGAGACCTTCGTACGGGAACGGCCCCGGCTCACCGCCGCGGCCGCCGGACTCGCAGTGCCGTCCGGCCAGGTCGTCACCGGTGCCCCGCGCGGACCGGTGACCGTCGACGACGCGGCCGTCTTCACCGCACGGCTCGCCTCGGGCGCGCTCGCCACCTTCGAGGCGAGCCGGATGGCCTCCGGCCGCAAGAACCAGCTCAGGCTGGAGATCAACGGGGAGCTGGGCTCGCTCGCCTTCGACCTGGAGCGGCTCAACGAGCTCTCCTTCCACGACCACCGCGAGCCCGCCGTCACCGCGGGCTTCCGGCGGATTCTCGTCACCGAGGCCGAGCACCCCTACCTGGAGGCGTGGTGGCCGCCCGGCCACGCCCTCGGCTACGAGCACACCTTCACCCACCAGGCCCGCGACCTGGTGGCCGCGATCGGCGCCGGCACCGAACCCTCGCCGTCCTTCGCCGACGGGCTGCTGGTCCAGCGGGTGCTCGCCGCGGTCGAGGAGAGCGCCCGGAAGAACGCCGTCTACACCCCCGTCCAGGAAGTGCCCGCCGAGGTCCGCTAGAGAACCGCCCGCACCCCGCTTGGAGGCTTCATGCCGCGTCCGTTCACGCTCTTCACCGGCCAGTGGGCCGACCTGCCGCTGGAGGAGGTCTGCCGGCTCGCCCGCGACTTCGGCTACGACGGCCTCGAACTCGCCTGCTGGGGCGACCACTTCGAGGTCGACAAGGCGCTTGCCGACCCGTCGTACCTGGCCGGCCGGCACGCCCTGCTCGACAAGTACGGCCTGACGTGCTTCGCGATCTCCAACCACCTCGTGGGCCAGGCCGTCTGCGACCACCCGATCGACGAGCGGCACCAGGGCATCCTGCCGGCCCGGATCTGGGGCGACGGCGAACCCGAGGGCGTGCGGCGGCGGGCCGCCGCCGAGATGCGGGACACCGCGCGCGCCGCGGCCGCCTTCGGCGTCGACACCGTCGTCGGCTTCACCGGCTCCTCCATCTGGCACCTGGTGGCCATGTTCCCGCCCGTGCCGGAGCGCATGGTCGAGCGCGGGTACGAGGACTTCGCCGAGCGGTGGAACCCGATCCTCGACGTCTTCGATGCCGAGGGGGTCCGCTTCGCCCACGAGGTCCACCCCGGGGAGATCGCCTACGACTACTGGACGACGCGTCGCGCCCTGGAGGCGGTGGACCACCGACCGGCCTTCGGGCTGAACTTCGACCCCAGCCACTTCGTCTGGCAGGACCTCGACCCGGTCGGCTTCCTGTACGACTTCCGGGACCGGATCTACCACGTCGACTGCAAGGAGGCGCGCAAACGCCTCGACGGGCGCAACGGCCGGCTCGGCTCCCACCTGCCGTGGGGCGACCCGAGGCGCGGCTGGGACTTCGTGTCCGCCGGACACGGGGACGTGCCCTGGGAGGACGTCTTCCGCATGCTGCGGTCCATCGGCTACCAGGGCCCCGTGTCCGTCGAGTGGGAGGACGCCGGGATGGACCGGCTCACCGGCGCGCCGGAGGCGCTGGCCCATCTGAAGCGGTTCGACTTCGACCCGCCGTCCGCCTCGTTCGACGCGGCGTTCTCCGGCGGCGACCGGTAGAACCTCCCGGCCCGGCCCGGTGGCGAGGGGCGCCACCGGGCGGTCCGGCCTGCCCGCACACGGCTTTGTCCCGACACGGGAGAAAGTTCGACCGATCTGCTGCGCAAGGGCTTTCGGCCACGGACGAAGGCGGCTACGGTCCCCTCACATCACCACCACCACCGCGGACCCTCGCCTCCCGCCGCTCCGCCGGCCCGCGAGCGACCACCCCCCTTCCCGGCCCGCCCCCACCCCGCACCGCTCGAAGTCGGGCAAGGGCCCCGCCCCGCACGGCGCGTCCGCCCCGCACCCCGCCCCTCGCACCCCGCCCCTCGCACCCCACCGCCGGGCGGCCCGCACCGCCCGCCGCCCCGCACCGCAGGGGCGCCGCACCCCACCCCAGCCCTCCACCCACGCACCCAACGACCTGGCAGGAGGCAGCCCGTGACTGACACCCACGCACGCACCGGAGTCTGGTTCGCCGGAGCACGCGGCTCCGTCGCGACCACGGCCGTCGCCGGATGCGCCGCCGTCCGCGCCGGACTCCACCCGGCGACCGGCATGGTCACCGAGACACCCGCGTTCGCCGGCACCGGGCTGCCGTCCCTGGCCGCGCTCGTCTTCGGCGGCCACGACATCGCGACCTCCCCGCTCCCCAAGCGCGCCGAGCAGCTCACCGGCGCCGGCGTGCTCCCGCACGGTCTCGCCGACGCCGTCCACGCCGAACTCGCCGCCGCCGACGAGGAGATACGCACCGGCGGCCCCCTCCCGGACGACCCCCGCACCGACGCCGAGCTGGTCGCCGACCTCGCCGCCGACCTCGTCTCCTTCCGCGGGCGCCACGCCCTGGCACGTGTGGTCGTCGTCAACGTCTCCAGCACCGAGCCGCCGCCGGCGCCCGACGCCGCACGCCTGCCGCCCAGCTCCCTCTACGCCGCCGCGGCCCTGCGGGCCGGCTGCCCGTACGTCGACTTCACCCCGTCCACCGGGCTGCGCACCCCGGACCTCTCGGCCGCCGCGACCGCCGCCGGGCTGCCCCACGCGGGCCGCGACGGCAAGACCGGCCAGACGCTGCTGCGCTCCGTGCTCGCCCCGATGTTCGTCCAGCGGGCCCTCGACGTACGGGCCTGGTCCGGCACCAACCTGCTGGGCGGCGGGGACGGGGCGACGCTGGCCGACCCCGCCGCCGCGGCGGCGAAGAACGCGGGCAAGGAACGCGTCCTCACCGAGACGCTCGGCCACCGGCCGGAGGGCCGCGTCCACATCGACGACGTCCCCGCGCTCGGCGACTGGAAGACGGCCTGGGACCACATCGCCTTCGAGGGCTTCCTCGGATCGCGGATGGTCCTCCAGACCATCTGGCAGGGCTGCGACTCCGCCCTCGCCGCACCCCTCGTCCTCGACCTGGCCCGCCTGGTCGCCCGCGCCCACGAAGCCGGGCTCGCCGGACCGCTCCCGGAACTCGGCTTCTACTTCAAGGACCCGGACGGCGGGCCCAGCGGCCTCGCGGAACAGTACGCCGAGCTGCTGGCCTTCGCCGCCCGCCTGCGGGAGGCGCGGTGACGCGCCCCGCCCGCCCGCACCGGTCCGTGCCCTCCCGCCCCGGCACCGCGCCCGCTGCCGGTCTCGCGTCGCCCCGGGGCCGGATCCGGGCCTGGGCCGAACTGCTGCGCGTCTCCGCGCTGTTCAGCGTGCCCGGGGACGCGCTCGCCGGCGCCGCGGCCGTCGGCCTGCGGCCCGGTCGGGGGACGGCGTACGCGGTCGGCGCGTCGCTCTGCCTGTACGAGGCGGGCATGGCGCTCAACGACTGGGCCGACCGCGAGGAGGACGCCGTCGACCGCCCCCACCGCCCCCTCCCCTCCGGCCGGATCGCGCCCGCCGAGGCGCTCGGCGCGGCCGGCCTCCTGACCGCCGCCGGCCTCGCCCTGGCCTCCCGCGCCGGCCGCCCGGCCCTCACCGTCGCCACCGCCCTGGCCGGCACGGTGTGGGCCTACGACCTCCGCCTCAAGCACACCCCCGCCGCCCCGGCCGCCATGGCCGCCGCCCGCGCCCTCGACCTCGTCCTGGGCGCGACGGCCACGGGCACCGCACCGAACCGGACCGCCGTCACGGTGCCCGGCCGGCGCGCCCCCGGCCCCACCACGTCCGCGCCGGTCGCGCGAGGCGGTGCGGCGGCGCGCACCGGACTCCGGGTGGCGGCGCCCGCGGCCGCGCTCGCCGCGCACACGTACGCCGTCACCGCCGTGTCCCGGCACGAGGCGCGGGGCGGTTCGACGCTCGCACCGCTCGGCGCCCTCGCCGCGACGTCCGCGCTCGGGGCCGTCACCGCCCTCGGCGCGCTCCGTGCGCCGGGCGGCCGGGCGGCGCTCGTACCGCTGCTGCCCGCCGCCCTGTACCTCGGCACCACCGCGGTGCCCCTGTTCCACGCCGCGCTCCACCCGTCCCCGCCCCTGACCCGGCGCGCCGTCGGCGGCGGGATCCGCGCCATGATCCCGCTCCAGGCCGCGCTCGCGGCCCGCGCCGGGGCGGCCGGCACCGGGATCGGCCTGCTGGGGCTCGCCCCCCTCGCCCGCAGCCTCGCACGGAAGGTGAGCGCCACATGAGCGCACCGCGGAGACTCTGCCTCGGGTACGGCACCAACGGGCTCACCGACCTCCGTCTCGACGACGCCCTCGGGCTGCTCGCGGACCTCGGCTACGACGGCGTCGGGATCACGCTCGACCACATGCACCTGGACCCGCTCGCGCCCGGCCTCGCCGCCCGCACCGCCCGGGTCGCCCGCCGGCTCGGCGCGCTCGGACTCACCGCGACCGTCGAGACCGGGGCGCGGTACGTGCTCGACCCGCGCCGCAAGCACGGCCCCTCGCTGCTCGACGCCGACCCGCGGGACCGCGCCGCCCGGGTCCGCCTCCTGCTCACGGCGGTCGGCGTCGCGGCCGACCTCGGGGCGCACGCCGTGCACTGCTTCAGCGGCGTCACCCCGCCGCACACCGACGACGCCACGGCCTGGCGGCGCCTCACGGACGCGCTGGCGCCGGTGCTCGACGCCGCCGCCGACGCGGGCGTGCCGCTCGCGATCGAACCCGAGCCCGGACACCTCCTCGCCACCCTCGACGACTTCCACCGGCTGCGCGCCGCACTCGGCGACCCCGCGCCCCTCGGCCTCACCCTCGACATCGGCCACTGCCAGTGCCTGGAGGCGGCGCCGCCCGCCGCGTGCGTCCGGGAGGCGGCACCCTGGCTGCGGCACGTGCAGATCGAGGACATGCGGCGCGGGGTGCACGAGCACCTGCCGTTCGGCGAGGGCGAGATCGACTTCCCGCCCGTCCTCGACGCCCTCGCCGCCACCGGATACCAGGGCCTCACCGTCGTGGAACTGCCCCGGCACTCCCACGCCGGCCCGCAACTGGCCGCGGAATCCGTCGCGTTCCTCCGTGCGGCCGCCGCCGTCGCCGCGCAGGGAGCATCGGCATGCTGACGCCGGCACCGTCCCGGACCCGAGCCGACGTCGAGGCCCGGCTCCCCGACGACCACGCCCGCGGCTGGTTCGCCGAGGCCCTGGCCGAGGCCACCGGCGCGGCGACAGCACCGGAGGCGAGCATCGCTCCACGTCCCGCCTGGCAGCTGCGCTTCGTCACCGCCGGCCGGCACTGCGGACAGGACGCCGCGGACGCCGTACGGACCCTGCTGCTGGTCGAGGCCCGCGCCGGCACGGAGACGCTGACCCTCCTCTACCGCGAAGGCAGCGCCGCCGAGCGCCGCGCCGTGCTCCACGCGCTGCCCGCCCTCGTCGACGGCCCGCACGCCACCCCCCTCGTCGACGACGCCCTGCGCACGCACGACACCCGGCTGATCGCCGCCGCCGTCGGCCCCTACGCCGCGGCCCACCTGGCCCCGCACGCCTGGCGCCACGCCGTGCTGAAGTGCCTCTTCACCGGCGTCCCGCTGAGCGCCGTGGCCGACCTGCCGCGACGGGCGGCCGGCGACGCCGAACTCGCCCGCATGCTCGCCGCCCACGCCGCCGAACGCACCGCCGCGGGCCGGGAGGTCCCGCGCGACCTCCGCCACGCCCTGACCCTGACCGGCGTACCGACCGAGGAGCCGTGATGCGCATCTTCGACCCGCACATCCACATGACGTCACGCACCACCGACGACTACGAGGCGATGTACGCGGCGGGCGTCCGCGCCGTGGTCGAACCGGCCTTCTGGCTCGGCCAGCCGCGCACCTCGCCCGCCAGCTTCCTCGACTACTTCGACGCGCTGCTCGGCTGGGAGCCGTTCCGCGCCGCCCAGTACGGCATCGCCCACCACTGCGCGATCGCGCTCAACCCCAAGGAGGCCAACGACCCGCGCTGCGCGCCCGTCCTCGACGAGCTGCCCCGCTACCTCGTCAAGGACTCCGTCGTCGCCGTCGGCGAGATCGGCTACGACGCGATGACCCCCGCCGAGGACACCGCCCTCGCCGCCCAGCTCCAGCTCGCCGCCGACCACGGCCTGCCCGCCCTCGTCCACACCCCCCACCGGGACAAGCTCGCCGGACTCCACCGGACCCTCGACGTCGTCCGCGAGTCGGCCCTGCCCGTCGAGCGGACCCTCCTCGACCACCTCAACGAGACGACCGTCGCCGCCGCCGCGGACAGCGGCTGCTGGCTCGGCTTCTCCGTCTACCCCGACACCAAGATGGACACGGACCGCATGGTGGCCGTCCTGCGGACCTTCGGCACCGACAGGATCCTCGTCAACTCCGCCGCCGACTGGGGCAGGAGCGATCCGCTGAAGACCCGCGAGGTCGCCGACGCCATGCTCGCCACCGGTTTCACCGCCGACGACGTCGACCGGGTCCTGTGGCGCAACCCGGCCGCCTTCTACGGACTCAGCGGCCGGCTCCGGCTCGACGTGCCCGCCCCGGGTGCGCTGCACGAGGGCAACTCCGTGCTGCGCGGCGGGGAATGAGGAGGGGCCCGTGCGCTTCCGCCACCCGGACGGCACCCTCGTCCACCTCTCCTACTGCACCAACGTCCACCCCGCCGAGACCCTCGACGGCGTCCTCGCCCAGCTCCGCGACCACTGCGAGCCGGTGCGCCGACGTCTCGGCCGCGACCGGCTCGGCATCGGACTCTGGCTCGCCAGGGACGCCACCCAGGCCCTGGCCGCCGACCCGGTCACCCTGCGCGGCCTCCGCACCGAACTGGACCGCCGCGGCCTCGAAGTCGTCACCCTCAACGGCTTCCCCTACGAGGGCTTCGGCGCGGAGGCGGTCAAGCACCGCGTCTACCGCCCCGACTGGACCGAACCGGAGCGCCTCGCCCACACCACCGACCTCGCCCGCCTCCTCGCCGCCCTGCTCCCCGACGACGTCACCGAGGGAAGCGTCTCCACCCTGCCGCTGGCCTGGCGCACCGGCTTCGACGAGCACGCCGCCGCCACCGCCCGAGCCGCCCTCACCACCCTGACCGAACGGCTCGACGCCCTGGAGGAGCTGACCGGCAGATCCGTGCGCGTCGCCCTGGAACCCGAACCGGGCTGCGTGGTGGAGACCACCGCCGACGCCCTCGGACCGCTCACCGGCCTCCCCGGTGACCGCGTCGGCGTCTGCGTCGACACCTGCCACCTCGCGACCTCCTTCGAGGACCCCGCCACGGCACTCGCCGCACTCGACGCCGCCGGCGTCCGCGTCCCCAAGGCCCAGCTCTCCGCCGCCCTGCACGCCGAACACCCCCACCGCCCCGAGGTGCGCGCCGCGCTCGCCGCCTACGCCGAACCGCGCTTCCTGCACCAGACCCGCACGGCCACCACCACGGGACTCCGCGGCACCGACGACCTGCCCGAAGCGCTCGCCGGGGAGGCCCTGCCCGACACCGCCCCCTGGCGCGCCCACTTCCACGTCCCCCTGCACGCCCCGCCCGCCCCGCCGCTCACCTCCACGCTCCCCGTCCTCAAGGACGCCCTGGCCCTCCTGGTCGGCGGCACCCACCCCCGCACCCGCCACCTGGAGGTCGAGACGTACACCTGGCAGGCCCTCCCGCCCGGAGCGCGGCCCCGCACCCGCGGGCAGCTCGCCGACGGCATCGCCGCCGAACTCACCCTCGCCCGCGACCTGCTCACCGACCTCGGCCTGAAGGAACTCCCGTGACCGACGCGAAACCCCCGGCCGACGGGCGCCCGACCCGCCTCCTCGTCCTCGACGTCGTCGGCCTCACCCCCCGCCTCCTCGACCACATGCCCCGACTCCGCGCCCTCGCCGACGCCGGCTCGCGGGCACCGCTGTCCACCGTGCTGCCCGCCGTCACCTGCGCCGCCCAGTCCACCTTCCTCACCGGCACGCCCCCCTCCGACCACGGCATCGTCGGCAACGGCTGGTACTTCCGCGAACTCGGCGACGTCCTGCTGTGGCGCCAGCACAACGGCCTGGTGGCCGGCGACAAGGTCTGGGACGCCGCCCGCCGCGCCCACCCCGGCTACACCGTCGCCAACATCTGCTGGTGGTACGCGATGGGCGCCGACACCGACATCACCGTCACCCCTCGTCCCGTCTACTACGCCGACGGACGCAAGGAACCCGACTGCTACACCCGCCCGCCGGCCCTCCACGACGAACTCACCGCGCTGTTCGGCACGTTCCCCCTCTTCCACTTCTGGGGGCCGGGCGCCTCCCTCGCCTCCAGCCGCTGGATCGCCGACGCCACCCGCCACATCATGCGCACCCGCCGCCCCGACCTGACGCTCTGCTACCTCCCGCACCTCGACTACGACCTCCAGCGGTACGGCCCCGACGACCCCCGCTCGCTCCGCGCCGCCGCCGAACTCGACGCGGTCGTCGGACCGTTGCTCGACGACGCCCGCGCCGAGGGCCGCACGGTCGTCGCCCTGTCCGAGTACGGGATCACCCGCGTCAGCCGACCCGTCGACATCAACCGCGCCCTGCGACGCGCCGGACTCCTCGACGTCCACACCCAGGACGGCATGGAGTACCTCGACCCGATGGCCTCCCGGGCCTTCGCCGTCGCCGACCACCAGCTCGCCCACGTCTACGTCCGCCGCCCCGAGGACCTCCCGGCCACCCGCGCCGTCCTCCGGGACCTGCCCGGCGTCGAGCGACTCCTCGACGACGAGGGAAAGAAGGCACATGGCCTCGACCACCCCCGCTCCGGCGAGCTGGTCGCCGTCGCCGAACCCGACGCCTGGTTCACGTACTACTACTGGCTGGACGACGCGCGCGCCCCCGACTTCGCCCGGCTCGTCGAGATCCACCGCAAACCCGGCTACGACCCGGCCGAACTGTTCATGGACCCCCAGGACCCCTACGTACGGCTCAAGGCCGCGGCCGCCGTCGCCCGCAAGAAGGCCGGCCTGCGCTACCGCGTGGCGGTCGTGCCGCTGGACCCGTCACCCGTCCGCGGCAGCCACGGCCGCCTGCCCGCGAACGACGCGGACGGCCCGCTCATCCTCTGCTCCACCCCCGGCGCCCTGCCCGGCCGCACCGCGGCCACCGACGTGAAGCCGCTCCTCCTGCGGCTCGCCGGCCTCTCCTGAGCCGCCGCCCCGCTCCCCGTACCGACCCCGAGCGCTCCGGCACGCCCGAAACGCACCCGTACCCCCGCACCTCCGTCACCACGAAAGCGAGAACGCCGTGACCACGTCCCCCGAAGAGAACACCGCCGCCGACGAGCTGCGCCGCACCCTCGGCGTCAGCCGCCGCCGCTTCCTCAGCACCTGCACGGCCACCGCGGCCGTCGCCATCGCCGCCCCCGTCTTCGGCGCCTCGCCCGCCCTGGCGCAGGAGGCGCCCGAGACGGCCGGCGACCACGGCCGCTCCGCCCTCGTCCCCCCGGACAGGCGCGGACTGATCCTCTACACCGTCCGGGACGCCGTGGCGCGCGACCCGCTCGCCTCCGACCTGCCGTCCGGCTTCCGCGAGGTGTTCCGGCAGCTGTCCCGGTACGGCTACCGGCAGGTGGAGTTCGCCGGCTACCGCCAGCACGCCAACGCCCCCGGCGGCGCGGACCTCGGCACCGTCGAGGGCGCCCGGCTGATGCGCTCCTGGCTCGACGAGTACGGGCTGCGCGCCCAGGGCAGCCACGGCTTCATCCCGAGCTCCTGGCCGCTCACCCCGGCCGACCTGGACGCCTTCCGGCGGGCCCTGGAGATCGCGAACATCCTCGGCATGGAGCACATGGGCACCGGCGGCGACCCCACCAACAGCCCCTACCGCGCCGACTGGGACGTCGCCGCCGACAAGTGGAACACCCTGGGCGCCCTCGCCGCCCGGGAAGGGATCAAGCTCTACACCCACAACCACGACAGCGCCTACGACTTCCTCCTGGACGGCGGTCCGCTCGACGCCCAGGGCCGGCCGACCCGCAGCTCCGGCATCCGGAAGCTGGAGTACTTCCTGCAGGTCAGCGACGCCAGAAGCGTCCACCTGGAACTCGACGTCTTCTGGGCCCACGTGGCCCGGTACAAGTTCCACACCTACACCGCCCACGACGGCTCCCGGCACGAGCAGATCTTCGACCCGGCCGGGCTCGTGGTCCGCCACACACCCCGCTTCCCGCTCTTCCACGCCAAGGACGGCGTGATCAACCCGCAGAGCGGCCTGGGCTACGACATGGTGCCGTTCGGCACCGGCGACATCGACTACCGGCGGTTCTTCACCCGGGTCGGCGCGAAGAACCGCCACCACCCGATGGTCGAACAGGACACCGCCCCGAGCGCCACCGTCCCCGGCCAGTCCCTGGAGTACGCCCGCATCGGCTACGACAACCTCGCCGCCCTCCGCGCCCATCGCTGACCGGCGCCCCGCCCCGAACGAGTAGCGAAGGAGTTCCGCGTGCGCAACAGACGGATCGTCACCCTCCTGGGCACGGCGGCGCTGGCCGGCGTCATCGGGCTGCTGCCCCTGGCCCCCGTCCAGGCCACCACCGCACCGGACGCGGCCCCCTCGGCCGCGCCGGACTTCCAGAAGGTCACCCTCAACGACCGGCCCGGCGAGCCCATGGCCCTCGCCGTCCTCCCCGACCTGCGCGTCCTGCACACCGCGCGCACCGGCGAGATCCGCATCCACGACCCGAAGAGCGGCGTCAACTTCCTCGCCGCCGACATGAAGAAGAGCCCCGCCGGGCTCTACCAGCACGACGAGGAGGGCGTCCAGGGCATCGCCGTCGACCCCGACTTCGCCAGGAACCACTGGGTCTACCTCTACTACTCGCCCCGCCTCACCACCCCCGTGGACGACCCCGCCACCCCGGGCGTCAACGAGGGCGACGCCCCGCAGACCGGCACGCCCGCGGACTTCGCCCCGTACAAGGGCCACACCCGGCTCTCCCGGTTCAAGCTCACCGGGAACAAGCTGGACTACGGCTCCGAGCAGAAGATCATCGACATCCCCGCCGACCGCGGCATCTGCTGCCACGTCGGCGGCAAGATCGACTTCGACCACCGGGGCAACCTCTTCCTGTCGACCGGGGACGACTCCAACCCCTTCTCCTCGGACGGCTACGCCCCGATCGACGACCGCCCCGACCGCAACCCCGTCTACGACGCCCGCCGCACCTCGGGCAACACCGACGACCTGCGCGGCAAGGTGCTCCGCATCAAGGTCAAGCGCCACGGCGGCTACACGATCCCCGACGGCAACCTCTTCGCGCCCGGCACGCCGAAGACCCGCCCCGAGATCTACGCCATGGGCCTGCGCAACCCCTTCCGCTTCGGGGTGGACAAGCGGACCGGCGACGTCTACGTCGGCGACTACTCGCCCGACGCCCGCACCGCCCGCCCGGACCGCGGACCCGCCGGGCAGGGCCGCTGGATGGTCATCGACCGCCCCGCCAACTACGGCTGGCCGTTCTGCGTGACCCGCGACCAGCCCTACCAGGACTACGACTTCGCCACCCAGAAGTCCACCGGCGCCTTCGACTGCGCCGCCCCGGTCAACGACTCGCGCCACAACACCGGCCTGGCCGAGCTGCCGCCGGTCACGGACGCCGAGATCGTCTACGGCTACGGCGCCTCCGCGCAGTTCCCGCAGCTCGGCACGGGCGGCATCGGCCCCATGGGCGGCCCGGCCTACCGGTACGACAAGCACAACACCGCCGAGAACCGCTGGCCCGCCTCCTTCGACGGCAAGCCGCTCTTCTACGAGTGGACCCGCGACCAGCTGAAGGCCCTCACCCTCGGCAGGCGCAACGACGTGCTCGCGATCGAGGACGCCGTCCCCGGCATCCGGACCGACGGGCCGATCGACGCCGAGTTCGGCCCCGACGGCGCGCTCTACGTCCTGGAGTACGGCACCGGCTACTTCGCCGAACTGCCCGAGGCCCAGCTCTCCCGCATCGACCACGTCCGGGGCAACCGCACACCGGAACCCAAGGCCGCCGCGGACGTGGTCAACGGAGTCAATCCGCTGACGGTGCGCTTCTCCGCCGCCGGCACGCGGGACGCCGACGGGGACGCGCTCCGGTACGCGTGGGACTTCGACGCCGACGGCACCGTGGACTCCACCTCGACCGATCCCACGCACACCTTCACCACGAACGGCGTCTTCGAGGCCACCCTGCAGGTCACCGACAGCACCGGCCGCTCGGCCTCCACCGCCGTCCAGGTCGTCGTCGGCAACAAGGCGCCGGTCGTCTCCCTCACGACCGACCCCGCGCCGCACGGAGGCACCCCGTTCCACTGGGGCGACACGGTCACCTGGAAGGTCGACGTCACCGACGACCAGCCGGTCGACTGCGCGAAGGTCACCGTCTCGTTCGTCCTCGGCCACGACTCGCACGGACACCCCTTGTCGACGAGCACCGGCTGCTCGGGCTCGTTCCGGACGTTCGTGGACGGCGGCCACGCCGGCTCGGACAACCTGAAGGCCGTCTTCAACGCCTCGTACAAGGACACGCCCCCGGCGGGACTGCCGTCCCTCTCGGGCAGCGCGGAGGTGGCCCTGACCCCGGCCGACTGACCCGCGGCACGTCCGAGCGGGGCCCCCGGGGGGGGGGGGCCCCCCCCCGCGGGGCCCCCCGGCGGCCCCGGGGCGAGCGCGGGGCCCGGGGGGGTGGCGTCGGCGGGGGAGGATGAGA